>JAYELX010000026.1:0-8673 GCA_034717875.1 Chloroflexota bacterium
AGCATTAGGGGTTGGTTGGAGCGGATGACAATGGACGTTAAGCCTTTTCCCAATGGGAATGGAGCTATCGATGCGTTTTGTGTACCGTCCTCGATATAGGGGATTTCGATAGTGTCGCTTTCAGGCTTATATAGTGCAATAAAGAAATGAACTTCTCCCAACATTTGATTGATTTGTTGGTGGATGATCTTATAAAGTGTGTTGATATCTGTCTCGGTGGCGATGGAGCGACTGACAGCATTTAGTGACTCTAACTCGGTTAGTTGATGCTGGATAGTTTCTAGCGCAGCGACCTTTTCTAAAGCGGTTCTCGTGATTTTAGTGAGGTTGCTATACGGTTCGAGATTAGTGGGCGTAAATCTGCTTGGATCAACGCTTCCCAGAATGACTAACGCTTTTAGCTTGTCGTTTGGCATGATGGGGAAGAAGCTAAAAGCCTGATCACCTAATTGTTGAAGAATTCGCATCAGTGAGGCGGGAATGCCGTCAACGCGCTCGTTTCCCATTATGGTGATGGACGATGAACTTCGAAAGGCATTTGCCAGTTTTTGGGTGTTTATTGGGATTTGTTGATCAGGTGATAGGACTTTTTCTTCGGATGGATCTACTGTCGAGATGCTGTGCAGGCTATTTAATTCCACTTGGTAGAACGCGTGTGTGAAGGGGGACTGTTTGAGAATATCACTCAGGGCTTCCAAAATATTCTTTGCCGAGTTGGCTTCAGTAATTTTATAGCTGGCCTGACACAGAGCAGCAGTGGCTTGTAAGTCTGTGCGCGTAGCCTCGAGTAGACGCATGTTCTGGAGGGCTGAAGCAATCTGATTTGCTAACATACCCAAAGTTATCACCTTGTCAGGTTTGAAGATGTTGAGTTGATTGCCCTGAACGTCTAAAATTCCAAGCACGTTGTCCCCAACACTCAAAGGGATGACGGCCTCAGATTGGGTATCGGGCAGATTTGTGGAGGGGATGTAAAGTGGGTCAGCGGAGATATCATTAGCTATATAGTGCTGATTATTCGATGAAACATGGCTGATGATCGAGCGTGATGCCAAAGAGATGGTTAAGCCGGGTTTTAGTGTGTCTGTATCTGCTGCGCTGAAGGATTCTTTCAAGACGGCATTATCTTTAGTCTTATCGAGCAAATAGATTGCCGCGTGGTAATAATCGAAGCGTTCCACAATTAGTCTAACGGTTTGCCGCAGCAATTCATCCAGGTTGGTTGTGGATGTGGCGATTTTAGCGACTTCTGCTGCTGTGCGGATTTGTTTGGCGCGTTCATTAACTTGGAATTCCAGTGAGCGGTGAAGAGAACTTAGCTCGTTTGCCATTTGGTTGAATGAGTGTGCTAAAAACCCAATTTCATCATTACGGGTTACATCGGCGCGTTTATGCCAATCGCCTTCCGAGAAATGTTGGGCTGCTGTTGTTATTTCCGTCAATGGCTGCACGATATGTTGGATCCTTTGCCAGAACAGCAGTCCAGTGATCAGGATAGTGACGCCAAGCAATCCTGCTGCAATAGGGAGCAAATTGTTCAAGCGGGCGTACACTGTAACTGTTGGCACTTCTACCACGAACCCGCTGTTGATTTCTTGAATCCAGGTGTATGTTCCAAGCACAGGTTCAGAGTTGAAGGAAAGATAATCTGCTTGCGGGTATCCTTCTCCACTTTCCCGAACTTCTTTAATTCCTGCGTTCAGTGTCTGTTTTTGTTTTTCTGATGGTTCAATGCGCACTACATTTTGAAGGAGTTTCGAAACCCCCAGATATATTTCATCCGTGTTCACGAAATACGCCCGGCTGGCCGGATAAATTTGGGCGGTTTGTAGGAATGTGCGCAGATCATTCTCGCGCGTTATCGCCACAACGGCTCCCGAATAGGATGTGTTTTCAGCAAAGATAGGCACCGCTGTGATGATAATAATGTCGCTGGCCTCAAAAGGATGGAGGCGATATGCGATTTCCGATTGGACCGTTTTTGTGCTTAAGCTGGTGAAAAAAGGTTCTGCCTCGATAGTTTCTCCTACCCAGTCCGAGAACGAGGCAGTCAGGATTTCCCCATCTTTGTCTACGATTGCGAAGTAATTGAAGGGTGGTTGAGGCCTTTGGGAATTTGCGAGATCGAGTCCTGTGAGTATTTCTTCTCCAACGGAATCAAATGTGGGGTCTTGTTCGTCTAGGGAGATGAAGTGTTCAATGGTGCTTGAGAGTTGGCTTTCGTTGACGGTGTGATAGAGGAGGATATGCCTTTCCCCAATCCAGGTATCAATTTGGCTTTCCAGATTCTTTTCTATTGTCACGAGTTGGGCGAAGCTTTGTTTTTTAAGCAAATCTTTGGCCCCGAAGTAAGCCACACTACCTACGATCACAATCGATACTAGAGTGAGGAAGAGAGTTGGTAGTGTTGTACGCGCAAGTTTCCCGCGAAATTGTCGAGTTGATGCAGGAATAGCTTGTGACATGCTGAACTCCTCAGTTATGATTGTATGGGTCTAAGCTGCTTATATTTGCTTGTCTTTCGATAACATCAGCATAAGTGCAAAATCAAGGGGTTAGGGCGATGAGCCCAGAAGCCAAACTTGAAATTGAGCTCTTATCCCCGCTGAAACCCTTATGGTTGAGCAGCAAGCATTAATTGATTTCCCAGACTGCATCCCCAGCCAGGATGTGGCGAATTTGATCTGGAAAGCGGTCGGGATCGAGGGGCTTTCCTATAAACCCATCAAAGCCTTCTTTTTTGGTTTTGTTCATCTCTTTGAGATTGGCATTTGCTGTCACGGCTACAACAACTGTGTCTTTAAGTGTTGGAGACGACTTGATTTTTCTATGAGCGCCGTATCCGTCCTCATAAGGTAAACGTATATCTAGCAAGATCAAATCGAGGTGCGGGAGAGTATCTGCATATTCCACAACCTCGTATCCTGAAGTTTTCCATTCGCAATGAATACCCATATATCCTAGCATTCGGGCAATCAACACAAAGTTGGAGACATTGTCTTCCACGACTAAAACGGTAGTATCTTTCGAAATATCGGTTAAGTCGGCTGATTGTGTAGTGCTGGGTTTATTATTCACGATTCGACCTCTTGCAGATATTGAGCAATTTGTTGAGGGAGTGAGTCTACATCGATGGGCTTTTGGATATAACCATCGCAACCGGCTTGGATAGTACGCTCGCGGTCTCCTTTCATGACGTTGGCGGTAACAGCGATGATGGGGACATTTTGTAATTTGGTTATTTTCTTGAGTTGCCCTGTGAGAGTGTAGCCATCCATGTCGGGCATATTAATGTCCATCAAGATGAGGTCTGGATGTTCTGTCTCGATGATCTTTAGTGTTTGCTGCGCGTTTTTGGCCTCGATGATAGTATATCCCTCGGCTTGAAGGACGCGGTTTACGAGACGGAGATTCGAGGGGTTGTCTTCTACGTATAGGATGGTTGGTTTTACTGACATTATTTTATCTCCATTGCTCGTATTATATGTGATGGATATGTATTTTACCATGAGACTGTTGTCCCATTTTGTGTTTGGCTTGCAAAAATGTAACTTCTGAATGTCATTCTGAACGGAGGGCAACGGAGCGAAGAATCTCCTGGGTTGTGGGAGATAAATCTTTGTTGCTTCCTTAACATCCGCAGTCGGTGGTTAGCAGCAACCCGAAGAAAAGCAAAAGCCCGCCATGTTTTTGGCGGGCTTGTTAGAGCGGGTGATGGGATTCGAACCCACGAATGTCAGCTTGGGAAGCTGATGCCTTACCACTTGGCAACACCCGCATTATGCCGGTAAATTATATGCTTCACCTGGGGCACTGTCAAGACGTCGCGTTCACTCCTCAGGGAAATTGTATTTAGCATTTCGGGTCTCTGGGAACTTACGGGGTAGATTTGACAAGTCACAAATTTCCGCATCTAATCGCTGTGCGTGCCTGTGGCAACACGAATTTTCGCCTATTTTTCTTTTCGCTTCGCTATGCGCACATCCGTGTTGCGTGCCCTTGGGCATTGGTGCTAATTCGCGAAATTCGATGCCAACACTCTTTCTGCCCCGTAAAATCCTAAAGAGCCAGCATTTCAAAACCGACTAAACGCGGATAGTGAAGTTCTCCCGACGGAACGGTGTTGGTTTAACCTCATTAATTAACTGCCTCTTCAATTAACTCCTCCAGCAGTTGTTCTTCTTGCTCATTTGTGCTGATATCGCCATCCAGCCAGGCGTTGCGCAGTTGGCCAAGGATTTCTTTGTAGATGGGGCCAGGCGAGATGCCGCGGGCGCGCAGGTCGTGCCCGGTAATGCGAGCTGAGAGATTTTTCCATTCTTTGGCGTAGGTTTGCAGCATCAGGCGCGCTGCGGGGTTGTCGGTGGCTTGGTATAGGGCGTAAACTGTAAATGCTGGGATTCTTTCTAGCCGAGCTGTGATGACGCTGGGTTTTTTCTCGATCAGGACGGGTAGTTCGGTCCATAGAGGGCAAGCGGCCAGGATGCTTTTCTCCAGGGTGCGTGAGAGTTTCAGTTTGTCGATAATGTCTTGGGCCTGGTCGATGGGGAGACGGATTAACCATAGGGTGTAGGCTAACGCTCTTTTAAGGCGAGCCCCCCTCAATTTGGGTTTGAGTCTCCAGTAGGTTGGCGGGGTTTTTGGCCGCGGGGTTGTAGATTGCAGGTTGGCGAGTTTATTTTGAATCCATTTATCCCAGATTAAATTTGGATGGATGGTTGCGAGGATGTCTAGCTCGTGCAGGCGGTGCAGCATTTGGGGTGCGTTTTCTTCGGCGATGATGTTGTCGAGTTCGTGACGGATGCGGTCGCCGGAGACGCGATCTAGCAGGGGGTGTGCTTCTGTGAGCAGCTCGAGGGTGCGGTCACTGATGCTGAAGTTGTAACGCTGTTCGTATCGCACGGCGCGCAACATGCGGGTTGGGTCGTCTACGAAGGAAAGGGAGTGCAGCACGCGGATGATGCCTTTTTGCAGGTCGTTGAGCCCGCCCCAGTCGTCGTGGAGTTCGCCGTAGTGGCGTCCATCAAGGCGTAATGCCAGGGTGTTGATGGTGAAGTCGCGGCGGTGCAGGTCGAGTTTGATGCTGCCGCGCTCGACGGTGGGAAGGGCGGTTGGGTGGGTGTAGAATTCGGTTCGCGCCGTGATGAAGTCGAGTGCTTCGGGTAGTTGGTCAGCGTTTTGCAGGCTTGAATCGCCCAGGAACCATTTGGCCGTGCCGAAGCGTTTGTGGGTGGTGATGCGGCCTCCGTATTTGGCTTCGACGGCGTGGGCAAGTGCAATTGCGTCTCCCTCGATGACCAGGTCGAAATCCAGGCTGGGGTGTTCGAGCAGCAGGTCGCGCACAAAGCCGCCGACGATGTAGAGTGCCACGTGTTGCTGCTCTGCTATTTTGGCGATGGTTTGGAGCAGGTTTAGTCGAGCAGGGGGTAGGGCGTGCTTGAGCTTGTCGGCCAGGTTTTGGTGTCCCGGCAAGGGGGTTTTGGGAGCCAGCGTTTTTAGCAGGTCGGTGCGGGTGACGATGCCTATTATTTTGTGGCTGTCGCGCTCGACAACGGGAATTTGCCCCCATCCGGTGTCGGTCATTATATTTTGTAGATATTCGACGGAATGGTCGGGGTGGACGTGGGCTTTCCCGGCTTTCATCAGGCTGGATGCTTTGAGGTTGAGTTTATGTGAGATGGCCCTATCTACCGCTCGGCGGGTGAGCAGGCCGATGATTTCTTCGTTTTCGACTACGGGATAACCTTCGTAGCCGTAGCGTTTCATGCGTCGAGATGCTTCCTGGACTGATGTGTCGGGGCTGAGGACTTGAGGCGCGCGCGACATGATTTCGGCCACGGTGATTGGGGCTTGGACATGCCCTGGCAGAATTTCCAACAGCTCAGTGTGGATTGCCTCTATGGGGCGATTTTTTATTAGCGCGGCAGCAGCCCTGGGGTGGCCGCCTCCTCCGAAGTGGGCCGCGATTTTCGAGACGTTGATGTTATCGCTGGTGGAGCGGGCGATTAACTGCACGCCTCCGTGAATCGAGATAAGCAGGATCAGCGCGTCGGGGTCGAGCACGTCACGGATTTTATGCGCGATGGAGGAAAGTTCTTCGTCCATGCCGCGGTCATCCCCGCAAGCCACGATGATAGCATGTCCGTGTATGTCCAGGTGTTCGGCTTCTTGTCGAAGCTGGTCGTAGATGGCTTGCTGATCGAGGGAGAGCGGGTGGTTGAGGAAGTCGTTGGCGATAGACAGGCTTGCGCCGCGCTCCAGCAAGTAGGCCGCGGCGCGCACATCCCGCGGTGTGGTGCGAGTGTATGTCAGGGAACCGGTGTCTTCGTAGATTCCCAGCAGCAATAGTGTAGCCTGTACAATGCTGATGGGAATTTTGCGCTTTTGGACAGCTTCGACGAAGAGCGTGGCGTTCGCCCCGGTTTCATCTGTTGTGATTTCCCAGTCCGCGGGAGTATCCTCGCGCAGGGCGTGGTGGTCGATGACGCGGACGCGGGTATGTTTTCCCATCCCTTTCACGCTGACCAGGGATTGGGTGTCGACCAGGCAGACCGATTCGATAGTTTGGCCGCCCAGGTCGCGTGGGTCTACGAAGGGAAGCTCCACTCCGTAGAGGATCAGGAAGCTGCGCACGTTGCGGTTGATGCGGCGTGGGAGCACGGGGATGGCGTTGTCGTTTATAATATATGCGCCCAGCAGGGATGCCAGAGCGTCGAAATCGGTTTGTTCGTGAGTTAGGATTATGTGCATGGGATTGTTGGGTGGTGGTTTTGAGTATTTGCGAGTTGTTTGTATGTAAGTCTATTGTAATAGATATTTGCTGTAGTTGGGAGGGAGTCAGCGAGTCGGCGAGTCAACGAATCAGCAATTTAACTAGCTGCGACCGGTCTCCAAACCATTTATCGCTGCGACCGGTCTCCTGACCGAGTCGCCCTCGATCACAAGTCGTACGGTCGCGTACTCCGAGAGTATGCTGAGCGAAGACCGGCTCCAGCAATCGAGTACCGGCTTCCTCGCTCGCTTTGCGCGACTGCGGTGGTGTGCATACAAATATTGTTACCAGTGCGCCGATCCGCCGGGAGCTAAACCTCCCGGCTAATATTGCGAAGCCCCGTTGGGGCTATTTCTAGGCCGTAAGGCCTTTGCAAATTCAGCCCGGCTGCTTCAGCTGTGACCGGTCTCCAAACAATCAATCGCTGAGACCGGTCTCCAAACCATTTATCGCTGCGACCGGTCTCCTGACCGAGTCGCCCTCGATCACAAGTCGCACGGCGCAGGCACTCACACCAATAGCCGATCACTGATATAATTTTTATTTATATTTGCGTGAGGTGACAGTCACCTATAAATTCGATTGACACTCTGAATCGTTTTGCTAACTAGTGTTTTTTATAACAAGACATTTTCGCAGGTGACTGTCACCAGGGTTCAGCACTTTATCTTGTTCCATCCGCTCTGCGGTGGAACGCTTCTATGTGCATCTCTGTGCCTGCTCCGTGCCTGCTCCGTGGTTCTTCGTGTAATAGTTCACTTGATTTTGAGCAAGTTTTTCTTTTTTATGGATATTGACGAGTTGACTCAAGCTATGCATGATTTCGTTCGGGAAAAAGGGTGGTATGATTCCGACAGCCCGCGTCCCCAAACCTTGCGGAATCTGGCCATCTCTCTTGATTTGGAGGCATCTGAGGTTTTGGAGCATTTTCAGTGGAATGGTGACTTGGATGACCCTACTGGCTTGGCGGATGAATTGGCCGATGTCGCTTTGTATTTGCTTCAGATTGCCAGTGTTGCTGGGATTGATTTGGAGCAGGCTATTTGTCGTAAGTTGAAGCGGAATTATGGGCGTAAGTGGGAGTAGCGAGTCGGCGAGTCGGCGAATTTGTAAGTTAGTTAAATGGAGGTTGTGATTGGTGTCTGGACAATTAACTAAGCAATCAGGTTCAAAGCGGGATACGCTCCGCGTTACTGTTTTTGGAGGTTCGAAGCCTGAGCCGGGCGAAAGTGCTTACGAAGACGCGCTTCGGCTGGGGCAATTGCTCGGCGCTGAGGGGTATACTGTCTTGACTGGTGGCTACATCGGCACGATGGATGCTGTCTCGCGCGGGGCTGCTGAGGCTGGTGGTCGCGTCATCGGTGTTACTTGTGACGAGATCGAGGCCTGGCGTCCGGTCAAGCCTAATCCCTGGGTTCGAGAGGAGATGCGCTTTTCTACTTTACGGCAACGCCTCTACGCTTTGATCGAGAATTGCGATGCGGCTTTTGCGCTCCCCGGCGGCATTGGCACTCTGGCGGAAGTGGCTGCGATGTGGTCACAATTGCAAACTAAAGCAACATCGCCGCGCCCATTAGTACTGATTGGCCCCGCTTGGGAGCAGACGTTTCGAGCTTTTTTTGCTTCGTTGGGTGAGTATGTGGCCGAGAAAGATAAAAGCTTATTGTTCTTCGCCCCGGATGTAGAAGCGGCATTGCGCTGGCTGCAATCATAATTTACGTAATTATCTAACGAAGCTTCGCCTTGCTTTGCCACACGGTGTTGCCAGCGGCATGCAGAGCTCGCCCATCTGGCGTGCCTGCGGCAAAACCGAAAAGTAGCAACCTGGGAGGCAAAAGCGTATAATAAAGCCAACACCATAAGGAGGTTGGCTATGCTAACAGTGCAAGAAGTGCTTGAAA
>JAYELX010000026.1:8773-27631 GCA_034717875.1 Chloroflexota bacterium
GCTTGAAAACAAGGTCGCATTGAGTATTGAATGCTGATAAGGCCATCGAATAAATTCGAGGCTGGTATCCGAAATCCACCTACGTGGATTAAGTGAATGAATTCGCCGTCAACCGACGGAGGCCTGTTTCGCAGTCTAGGGACGATTTCGTCAGCGGCGTGCATGCCAAGGCACGCAAAGCGAGCAAATCTATTGCTCTCCAGAATTATTGAGAAGACACCATTTTATGAATATAAATATGATAGACGAGATCAAAAAGAATCGAGAACGTGTATTGGAGAAGATTGGGGAGGCCGCGCACTCTGTTGGGCGTGATCCCGATGATGTTTGTTTGGTTGTTGTCACCAAAGGCCATCCCGTGACTGTGGCCCATGCCGCCATCGAGGCTGGTGCGCGCTGCCTGGGAGAAAACTATGTCCGTGAGGGGATGTCCAAAATGGAACTGCTTTTCGATTATGACGTCGAATGGCACATGATCGGTCACGTGCAAAGCCGCAAAGCGCGCGATGTGGTTCTTCATTATAATTACTTCCACGCCTTGGATCGGCACAAGATAGCCCGTCGCTGCAATCGCTATGCCGAGCAAGAAGAGCGCGTGCTGCCGGTGCTGTTGGAATGTAATGTCAGTGGAGAGGGCACGAAAAGTGGCTGGGCTACCAGAGACGAAAATCATTGGTCAGAGTTTGCTGACGACTTAGCTCCCATTTTCGAGTATGATCATTTGGACGTACGCGGGTTGATGACGATGCCCCCCTTTGACCCCGATCCTGAAACCGCGCGCCCCTATTTCCAGAAATTGCGCCGCTTGAGAGATTTTTTGGCGCAACGCTTCCCTAAATCAGATTGGAGTGAGCTATCGATGGGCATGAGCAACGATTTTGAAATCGCTGTGCAGGAAGGGGCGACGCTGGTGCGGGTGGGAACGGCTATTGTTGGGCCGCGCTAGTAGTTGTGTGGCTAGAATTCTAGCCACCAGCAGTTTTTATGGTTCGTATGTGTCATCTCGAAACTTTGGGTTTGAGTAGGGCGGTTTTCCATAACCGCCGTAGCGCTGTTACTCAAGCCGGTCTGATAGTGCGTAGATGACTCGGTCAGGCACGCCACGCCACAGGCGCGCAAAGCGAAGCGAGCCGCAAAAATCTGTGTGGATCAGAGTCCAAAAAGATTTGTCAGTCAAGCAGCTCCGTTGCTCAATCAGCGCTCACGATTGCTTAACTAAATGATATTGAATGATATTGAATGATATTGATAGAGGAGTAGAAATCAATGATTGTGTTTCTAATTACGTTAGTTGATATTATCGTCCGTCTTTTTGTCTTGTTGCTATTGGTGCATGTTGTACTTTCGTATTTTATGTCACCGTTTCATCCCATCCGACAGAGAATTAGCCGTATTATCGAGCCTTTGCTGGCTCCTATCCGTCGGGTTTTACCAACTATGGGAAGGTTCGATTTTAGCCCGTTAGTATTATTGATTTTGGTTCAGATTGCCGGTATGATTCTTACAAGTTTGTTGCGTTCATTGTTGTAAACTTTGTGAGAAAACAAAAATCATTGCTTATTAAGGAGCTATAATGATCCAGAGAGATTTTCGTTTACATAATGGAAAAAAAGGTACGGCGTTGGGGATTCGGGTGATTCCCCGGGCTAAGCAAAATGAGATTGTCGAAATTCTCAACGATGGAACCATCCGTGTCCGCTTAAAGACATCTGTGAATGAGGCTGAAATGAATCGAGTTCTGTCCGAGTTTTTAGCCCAGGTGTTGGGAATATCCGTATCCAAAATCGAAGTTGTCGCCGGTCAGAGCGGACGGGACAAACTGGTTTCTATCTTAGATATGGGTAAGCAAGAAACTCAACAGAAAATTGTCGAGATTTTGTAAAAAGCGACGTAAGCGTTTAGCCCCAGAAGCTCCCACCGCTACGGGGGAAAGTTTTTTAGGAACTTGCCTAAAATAGAGATGTGCATCACATTTGCTGTAATTGCTCAAAATGTTAGGGATGGTTCAAATGAAAAAGAAATTAAGGTTACACTTACTCCAAAGGAGTACTCTTCGAGTATCAAAGCAAACGCTGGTCGAGTGAATTCGGAGCGCAGGCGGAGAATTTGTATCGAGACCAAGTTTGCGGGTTTCTGAAGCAAATATTACTGCATAAGGCCGCTTGGTTTCGATACATTTTCGGTCGCTGTGCGTGCTTCGCAAAACTACAGGCGAGCGCTTTGCGTGCCTTGCTTTGCCACACGGTGTGCGCCCTTTTGGCGTGCCTTGCTTTGCATGCCTACGGCAAAGGCAACGGCAACACTCGACCGGCGCTAAGGTATTTTACAAAAAGTGTTACCTTAACCGTGAACCATCCCAAATGTTAGTAGTGTTATTCTACCCGCTTGAGAGGGTAGCTTTTTTTAATTTTGTGTGTTCGTTCAACGAATTGGCACGAATGTCCAAGGGAATGCAAAGTGTTAGCCCGAACGGGCTTCGTAGATTTAGCATGGTGCGTTAACGCCCGTGCGGGAGTGATTAACCGTGACTTGTATTGATTTTGTGAAATAATTGGTAATTGCTCACTCCTCTCCAGCGAAATCAATTTGCTCGCTGTGCGTGCTTCGCATGCATGCTTTTGGCGCAGTTTTAGTATCTTCTCAAAAAGCAGAGATGGCGTTTCAAACCGCCTTGCTCGGCATGCCGTTGGCATGCAAAGCAATCCGCTCTGTATCCGCTGAGTGGAACTGAATGGTTACCCCTCTCCGAGAGGAGATATTTTCGGCTTCATCCCGTAGCGGGGGGATTGAGGGGGAATGGCGAACTCTCGTTCACCACTGCGAACTGATTGAAATTCTATGCCGGCACGAAGTACACGTCGGTGGGTTTTAGCTTGCTGTTGCGCAAGAACTTGGGTTTGACCTCCATGTCGACCCAATCGATGGTAGCCTCAAGGGGGTCAACACCGAGTAGACGGGTTAGTAAGAGAGTATCTACCCCATCGAATTCGATCAACGCCAGCACAAAGGGGGTTTCAGGGAGAAACTCCTCTGAACCGAAGTGGCAAACTGTAAACGTGTGTACCTTTGCTGGACGCTCAGTGATGTCGATCCAATTAGTTTCATCACCGGTGTACATATCGTGACCACGCGGGGTGGCGTAAGTGTAGCCGGTTTCGGCATCTTGGTTTGCGAGCAGCTTCTTGTTGGTCAGCCCGGCGAACCAGGGGCTGTCTTGGGCGTAGGAATGCTGATAGATGATGGAATATGGCTGTTCGATTTGGATGGGAGCCATCTGCTTGAGCCATTCCAGAGTTTCAGGGGTTAATTCTTTAGGAAAGGGGATATTATGGACGATATAACCGCCTAGGGTTTCAGGGCGTTTGGATGGTAGTTTAGACATATTTATTACCTCACTCGTTTTGGTTTAATTTTCGCTTTCCAGAATACTTACGGTGACATACGTACCTGTGCCCGCGTGGCTGTGAATCGCGCCGCGTTTGGCAGCTTTCACTTGCAAGGTGGGGTCATCGAAGTGCTTTTCGATGCTTTTCTGCAATTGCCAGATGGCGAACACAGCCTGCATCAGGCCCGTTGCTCCAACGGGGTGACCGCAGGCGATCAGACCGCCGGATGGGTTGACCGGACATTTTGACTCCTTTGGTAGAGGCATGCCGTAATCAACGTTGGGCAGGTGTGCTGTGCCCGAAGCGGCGAAAGGTCCGCCCTCTCCGTAGCGGCACAAGCCCAGGTCTTCGTAAGTTTGGATTTCGCTGGATGTGTAAGCATCGTGGAGTTCGACGAAGTCTAGTTCTTCCAGCGGGTTGTAAACCCCGGCGTGTTTGTAGGCCATGTTGCCCGCCGTGCGCCCAGCCCGGAAGGAGTGAACGCCTGGATAGCGGGTTCCGTGATCCCAGAGTTCTTTGTAATACGCCAGAGTTTTGGCAGAGTCTTTTTCTTGCTGTGTGGCGTAATTCTCGATGAAATAATCATAATCCACATGCGGACGGTCGGACATACGCATGGCGTCGGTACCGCGACCGATACCAGCGACTTTGACCAACGGGCGGGGAATCTTGGCTCCGGCGGCTTCGAGTTTCTCGAGCCCATCTTCGGATACAAGAATCGTTGCTGCCGCGCCATCCGACATCACGCAAATATCCAGCCGGGTGAGCGGCCAGGCAACCATGGGCGAGTTGCGTACATCTTCGATCGTATAGCGATTGCGTTTCTGGGCGTATGAATTGTAATAAGCGTTGATATGATTCTTTACGCTGACATGGGCCAGCTGCTCCACGGTGGTGCCGTATTCTTTTATATGGCGAGTGACCATCATGGCATAGTACCCAGAATAAAAGCCTCCGACGGGGTAGTCGAACGATACGTCGGAGGCTAAAGCGATAAATTCGTTGCCCTTCCAAGTTTCCACATGGCTCATGGTTTCGAAGCCATAGGCAACGCAGATGTCCATGTGGCCGCTGGCAAGGGATTTCCAGGCTTCTTGGAAGCATAGCCCGCCGGTTGCGCCGCCTCCCTCAACGCGGTGGCTGGGCTTTGGGCATAGACCCAGGTAATCTTGAGGCATGATGCCGGCCATCAACTGGCGACTGAAGTGGTCGGAGAAGTACGATGCTACCGAGCCATCGACAAGGCGTGTGAATGTGGAAAAATCCACGCCGATGTCAGCGATGGCGTAGTCGTAAGCCTCTTTGATGATCGCCTGGAAATTTTTGTCAGGCCGGGCTTTTGTGAATTTCGAGACGCCCCCTGAAATTGCATAGACTGGACGCATAGAATGTTCCTCCTTGGTATAAATAGTTACGCTTGATATGGGTAACTGGTATCTTCCCAAAAAAGGGAGGCGTAGGGCACGCCTACGGCGTCCTTACCTGCCAGCGTGAACGGCGGTTACGAAAACTGCCCTACAGAAAAATCTCCAAGATATTGAGAAGATTCGTTAGCTGACTAATATATTGTATAGGATTATTAGGGTAAAATGCAAGCAGGTTTTGGAAAAGGTGCGCGCCTAACCGGTATTCTCAACTTAAATGAAAACCACCCAAATTATTTCGCGTTATAATATCTTGCTATGGTAGACAATATTTTCAACAAATGGAAAGCGGGGTTAGCCCGCACGCGAAAAACCACTTTTGGACGCATCGCTAATATGCTCGGAACCAGCGAAATCGACGCTGAAACCTGGGACGATTTGGAAGCTATGTTCATTCAGGCAGATATGGGCGTGGGTGTCACCGAGGAATTGATCGAAACGCTCAAATTGCGCCTCCGAGAAGAGGGCTTTACCCAAACCAGCGAGTTAGGCGAAGCCATTGTCGAGGAGTTGAGCACCCGGCTGGATGCTGTGCCAGAGATCAAGTTCACCGAGCAGCCCAACGTCATCTTGATTGTAGGCGTCAACGGCTCCGGCAAGACCACCACAATGGCCAAGCTGGGGCAGCGATTCAAGCAGGCGGGCAAAACTATTATCTTTGGGGCGGCGGATACCTACCGGGCTGCAGCTGTCGAACAGCTTCAAGTTTGGGGCCAACGCTTGAACGTTCCTGTCATCGCCGGCCAACTCGATGGTGATCCCGGTGCGGTGACTTATGATACGATAAAATCTGCTATTGCCAAAAAGGCCGATATTGTTATGATTGACACTGCCGGGCGGCTGCACACCCGTTTCAACCTGATGGAAGAACTTAAGAAGGTCTACCGTGTGGCTGGTAAGGCTTTGCCCGGCGCCCCCCACGCCGTCTGGCTGGTGATGGATGCCACTACCGGCCAGAACGCTCTGCACCAGGCGCGTGCTTTCGAAAAGGCCGTGAATGTGACTGGTGTGATTCTGGCAAAATTGGATTCATCCGCCCGCGGCGGCATGGTCTTTGCGATTCAACACGAGTTGGGGTTGCCGATTCTCTTTGCCGGGTTGGGTGAGGGTGCCGATGATTTGGAGCCTTTCGACCCTGAGGCGTTTATCGACAGTATTTTGGTTGATTTTCGCTGATGGTTGAAGGTTAATTAATGTGAACATCAGACTCAAACGCTATAAAAAAGATTTCGAGCATACTTATGCTTTTGGTGTGTTCCCCACGTTGGAGCTACTGCTTCATCAGCCGCAGCATGTTATCGGCGTAGTAACTCACCCCGATGGAAATGAAAACGCGGGGATCACCCAAATCCGAGCAATCTGCCACAAAAACGGTATCCTCTGTGAGCAGCAGCTAAATGTTTTCTCCCGCCTCAAAGCGCGCGGAAATGATTATGCTATTGGAGTCTATCGGAAAAATTATCCAGCTCTTGATCCTGTCACTAATCATGTTTTATTGGTCAATCCGAGCGGGATGGGCAATCTAGGCACGATTATCCGCACCATGCTGGGCTTCGGCTGCCGGGATTTAGCCATCATCAAACCGGCAGCGGATCATTTCAACCCTAAGGTGGTGCGCGCCTCCATGGGAGCTGTTTTTCAGATGCGCATTGCCGCTTTTCAGGATTTTGACACTTATGGGCATGCCTATCCGCGCAACTTTTACCCACTGATGACTGATGGGGATACTAAGCTGCACGGGGCGTCTTTCTACTCGCCGTACACGCTTATTTTTGGTAATGAGAGCAGCGGGCTGGATGATGTTTACCGCCAACAATGGACGAGTGTCAGTATCCCCCAAAGCGGAGCTGTCGATTCGTTGAATATTGCTATTTCTGTAGGGATTGTTTTGTATCAAGCGTCATTGGCAAGGAAGCAATGATTTATCTACAAGCCGCAGATGGTTTGTTGTATAATTGTCAGTCTGTGAGCTAATAAATTTGTAATCGTTCACTCCCCTCGTTCCAAAGCTCTGCGTTGGAATGTTTGTTGAGACGCTCAGCGTCGCTCGACTAGGAACGTGGAACCTTCGAGTATGCTACGCGGAGCGTTTTGGTCAGCGTTACCACGCAGGAGCGTGGTAACGAGAGAAGGAGCGTGGTAACGAGAGAGAGTGTGTGGTAACGAGAGATGATTATCAGTCTGTGAGCTAATAAATTTTTATGTGAGGTAGTATCTATGGAAGAACTAATTACACATCTCCGCGAGAGCGAGTCCAAAATTCAGCACTTAATGGTGTATCTTTGACATCGAAAAAAAAGAAAGACAACTAGAAAAATTACAAGAAGAGTCTAAAAACACTAATTTGTGGGATAACCCACAATACGCTCGGCGCGTGATGAAAACACTTTCACGGTTGGATGAAGAACTTGAAAACTGGCGTAATTTGGTAAATCGTCTTGATGATGCAATCGAGTTAGCCCAGCTTAATGACGAGTCTTTGCAAACCGAGTTGGAGGCCGAGGCGGAAGCTATCGAGGCCGAGGTGAATCGCCGCGAATTCGATGCTATGCTCTCCGGTGAATACGATCAAGGGGACGCTCTTTTGACCATCCACGCTGGGGCTGGGGGCACTGATTCCCAGGATTGGGCCGAAATGCTTCAACGTATGTATTTGCGCTGGATCGAAGAACATGGCTACGAGGTTAAAATTTTAGACATCACGCTGGGGGAAGAGGCCGGGGTAAAAAGTGTGACTATTGCCGTAGACGGACGTTATGCTTATGGTTATTTGCGTTCTGAAAAGGGCGTTCACCGTTTGGTGCGTATTTCTCCCTTTGATTCTAACAATCGCCGACACACGTCTTTTGCCATGGTTGAGATTCTCCCTCAGGTCGAAGATGATACGAGTGTCGAGATTAATCCAAACGATCTTAAAATAGATACATATAAATCCGGCGGGGCGGGCGGTCAAAGCGTGCAAAAGAATGATACGGCGGTGCGAATTACTCATATACCAACGGGTATCGTGGCGAGCTGCCAGAATGAGCGATCACAAAAACAAAATCGTGATAATGCTATGAAGGTGCTGCGGGCGCGGTTGCTGGAAATCAAAGAGAAAGAAAAGGCCGAAAAAATAGATGAGCTGCGCGGCGAGTACACCAAAGCCGAGTGGGGAAGCCAAATTCGTTCTTATGTACTGCATCCCTATAAAATGGTTAAAGATCACCGTACCAATTACGAGGTCGGCAACGCTGAGGCTGTGCTCGATGGTGATCTCGATGGTTTGATGGAGGCATATCTGCGGGCGAATGTTGGAAGTGAGGGTTAGATCGATTTCGAGCGACTCTGCCTTGCGAAACCGACCTGCGTGGTTTTGTACACCAGCGGCGAATTTGTTTGCACGTGCGCCTTCGGTGGGAACATAGGTGACAGGTAATTGCTCAAAATGTTAGTGGTGCGTTTGCGCTGTACCACGGGTTGACTAATATGATTTTGAGCAATATAAATTGTCTTTCAGCGTGGTCATATCTTCAGCGTGTCAACGATTCAGAGTGCTTTGGAACACTGAACCGCTGAATGGTCTGAATACGCTGAGAACAAACTGCCATAATTGCTCAAAATATTAGTGGCGCGTTGCATCCCGAAGATGCATTGCACCACGGGTTGACCAAGAATCCCTTTGAATAACCCGAAGTGCAATGTATTTTCCAAATGTAATGCACTTCTATCGGCGCTTGGCCAACAGGGTTTTGAGCAACTACGGTGACAGTTATCTACAACGGTGCTTTTGTTACGGACAACGTGCTGGTCAAGCGAGATGATTTAGAATGCGCATTAATTTTATAGGTGACTGTAACCTTTCGATAAGATATATGGAGAGGATAGATGATGGCCCGTAGTAAAAAAGACAAGCGCGCAAAACAAAGAGCAGCCCGTCTGCGTTTGAATGGTTTAAAAGCTCTAAAACGAGGCGATTATGATGATGCTCTCGAGATTTGGGAAAGTATCCAGCCAAACAAGTTTCAACCCGCTGAGGGGATTGTCGAAGCGTATTTTCGACGCGGGATAGAACGCTTTTACGGAAAGGTTCCCCAGCCAGAGGCTGGATTAGAAGATTTGAAGAAAGCTTATGACTTAAACTCGAAAGATGCTTGTTATGCACTGCACTTCGGATTGGCAGCGCACCATCAGGGCAAACTGGAAGAGGCGATAGATGCGTACCAGGTCGCCTTTCAGAGTGATGATAATAAATTTACAAAGCGGGCCGCTTACCCATTGGCTCTCGCCTTGCAGCAGCAAGATCAAAGCCCATTGGAGCACCCGGTTTGGGACGTTCTGGAATCCGAAATGCAGGGCCTGTTAGAAAACGTACGCACTTTCTCGCGGCGGCCATATAAGCTTACCCCCGGCGCGCCCATGCTTTGGCAGGGGATTGTCGCGCTTGATCAGGGAGAGGAAAAGCAAGTTTATGATATGCTTACCAACGCGATCGAGATCGCTGTCGATCCCATCGAAAAGGGATTGGGCCATTATTATCTTGGCGTTCTAGCGATGAAGCAAGAAAACGTTTCGGAAGCGCGAAAACATTGGACAATGGCTCATTCGATGGGATTGCAAACGCCGCATCTGCAACATAATTTGGGGCAGGTTTATCATGAAATCGCAGAGGCGCATTTAGACAATGACGATGTGGAATCCGCACTGGCCGCGGCAAAAGAGTCCAATCGCCACAAAACCCAGAACAGCTTGGACGAGTTGATGTCACAGGCATATCAACGGATGGCATATCAGGCCGCCGCTGCTGGGAATTGGCAAGAAGCCAAATCGGATTGGAAGCAAGCCTACGATCTCGAAGATGGCAGCTTTCGACAAATTTATAATATTGCTCTGGCAAACGAGCACGATAAAGACTTTATCGCAGCGGGAGAAGCATGGCGCGAAGCTCTGCGCAGACGTCCCCGTCGAGACGATCACCCCGACGCTATCAGCGATGAAGATGTATCTAAACTTTGGAAGCGGGCGGCAGAAGCGTATGAGAAAGCGGGTGATTTTGACGAAGCGATTCATGTCTACCAGCAGGCGGTGAAATACAGCCCCGACAGCCTGGAAACTCGCCACCAACTTGCCCATGGGCTTGCTAATGCGGGGCGTGTTCAGGCAGCCGAAAACGAATATGATCGTATTCTCGAACGCAGTCCAAACAATATCAAGGCTCTCCTCCGTCGAGGTGAATTGGCCGAATCGACTGGTTATTGGTGGCGCAGCGCCTCCAGTACGCACTATTGGGAGCGCGTTTTGGACATAGACCCAGAGAACGCGGAGGCGCGTCAATTGTTGGCAAATCATTATATCGACAGAGCTGAGGAATCGCCTTCTTGGGCTGGGATTGATCGTATATTAGAATCTTATAAAAAAGCATTGGAGTATCAGCCAAATAATGGTGAGGCATTGGCAGGGATGGCGTATTACTATTTGCAAGATGAAGAAGAAGAACAGGCACAAAAGTACATAGACCAGGCATTAGAAACAGCATCTGGTAATTTGATTGTCTACCAAGAAATTATTTCTATTTGGCTTCAAAATCAATATGCTGATCGTGCCTGGCAAGTGTTAGAGTTTGCAGAGACTAAAAATATCAACATCCCGCATACTTTTTATAAAAGGATAGGTGCGTTTTGTTTTGATTATTTAGATGCACAGGACGCACAACCCTGGCTGGAACGCGCCGAAGAAGCTGCTCCCGCTGGGTATCCAATCTTGACGAGTATTGGCATCATGGCAATGTCTTTTGACGAACCCGATATTGGCAAGGAATATCTCCAACGAGCGTTGGATGCGGATCAGCAACCGGGTTGGGCAAATTTCTATTTGGGGATTTACCATGTCGAAACAGACAATTATAAAGAGGCTGAAAAGAACTTTCGGAAAGCAAGTTGGATTGCCCGTAAAGAACGCGATTACACATTACGTGATTGTATTAAAGACACAGAAACGGGCTATTTGCCCTCGGATGGCCTATTCGATAGTCTGTTTTGATATCTTGATTCTGGTAACCGTTTCATATTCATTCTCGAGGAGATAAGTAACTATGACATCAGCCGATAATCCTTCGGCCCCAAAGAGGGGACAAGATACCCGTAAGGGAGGCCGCTCTCCCGATTTGACCAGCAGTGATCCCTATGCGGTGTTGGGGTTGACGCGGGGCGCTGCTCCCCGGCAGATCAAACGCGCCTACTTTTCGTTAGTCCGCGAGCATCCACCAGAAAATGATCCGGCCTCCTTCAAATTAGTTCGCGCTGCTTACGAACAACTCCGAACCGACAAGGCCAAAGTCGAAACTGACCTTTTCCTGTTTCAGCCCCCTTACCACTGGGAGCCTCGCAAACGCAAACGCAAATACGATTTGGATGTGCATGCTGAGGATATGTGGATGCTTTTACAACAGGGCGGCGATCTGGGACGGGTAGATTTTAAAGATGATTACCGGGGGGTACCATTATGAGTGAGCGCCGTCAAGTGTGGGAAACTTTAGCCAATATGCTGGCGAGCGTTGAATCTGGGTTAGATGTGCAAACCCAAAACCGAGCTGGGGCATCGGAAACGCTGGCTAATGAAATCCGTAAACTTGGAAAAGCGCAATATAAAGCCAATATTCTGGCGGAGACACAAACCCAAAAATTCGAGCAGACCATCAATGATCTTCGAACCACTCAGGATGAAGGTGCTAAATCCATAGAAACCCTGATAGAAGAACGGGAGGACGCAACTCGTCGTGGTTTGTTAGAAGCAATACTACCAGCCCTCGATAGTGTGGAAAACGCTATGACCAGTGGTAAAAAATATCTAGCAATTCGAGACAAGGCAGCCACGCTTCCAAATCCAGACGTATCGCGTTCGATACTCATATCTCCTGCCGACAGGGCAATGTTGTCCGCATGGCTGGATGGTCTGCGGCTGGTACAAGAACGGTTGATGACCATTCTCGAATCTGGTGGGGTTACGCCTATCCCCACCGTTGGCTATTCTTTTGACCCTTATCTTCATGTCGCTGTCGAGCGAACATCAAAAGCAGAAAAGGAAACCGCAGCTGGCACCATTGTTGCTGAAGAAAGGCGCGGTTACCGCAGCGAAGTTGGTGCTCTGCGGTATGCTGAAGTGATCGTGTATCGACCATAGCATCTGTATTCGCCACTTACTATCTAATCACCATTAAATTACAAAAAAGACTGGTGCGCATTTACTTGTTAGGAGAGGTAAGTTCTATGCATGTAAAAGAAGAGCGAAGACGCTGATTGAGTAGAGGAAGCAAGCTTTTTTTGCTGGAACGTATCGAAATCAAGGCGGAGCGGCTTATACAAACCCCGTTCTTGGTTTCGATACGGCTTAATGAACCGCCTATTTCAACCGGCGAACTAAACTTGAAATACACTCCCCTAAGTTTTATATGCTCCTAAAAAAGACTCTATTAATCTCATTAAAATAAAGGAAATTAAATTCATGAGCGAAATTGTTGGTATTGATTTAGGCACAACCAATTCAGGCGTTTCGATTGTCAAAAAAGGAAGTCCTCAAATGCTCCCGAATGGGGATGAACGTATTATCCCCTCTGTAGTGGGCTATTCCCCCGATCATAAATGGTTGATCGGAACGCCGGCGCGCAATCAATATGTTATTGCGCCAGACGACACCGTTAGATCCATCAAGCGCAAAATGGGCAGCGATGCTCGTGAACATCTGGCAAATCAGGAGTTCACGCCGCAAGAGATTTCGGCTTTTATCTTGCGTGAGCTGAAAAGCATTGCTGAACGCAATCTCGGTCACGAGGTCACTGAAGCGGTGATCACCGTGCCAGCATATTTCTCCGATGCAGCCCGCCAAGCTACACAGGATGCCGGCAAGATCGCTGGTTTAAAGGTGCGTCGCATTATCAACGAACCTACCGCTGCGGCTCTGGCTTACGGGTTAAACCGGGCCGAGGACCAATTGGTTTTGGTATATGACCTGGGAGGAGGAACGTTCGATGTTTCCCTGGTGGAGTTGATGGGCGGCATTGTCGAGGTTCGCGCCAGCCACGGCAATACGCAATTGGGCGGCGATGATTTCGATCAATTGCTGGCAGAACACATTGCAGAGAAGTTTGAATCGGAGCACGGTGTGGATTTACATCAAGACCGACGGGCATGGGCACGTTTGTTGCGCGCGGCAGAAACAGCCAAGATCGAACTCTCGTTCCACCCCTTCACCTGGGTCAAGGAAGAATATATAGCAGAAAAGAATGACATTCCACTACATTTGGAATACGAAGTCAGTCGGTATGATTTCGAACAATTGCTCTCAGACTTGTTAACTCAAACTCTAGATTCTATCGATCAAGTAATGGAAGATGCAGGAGCATCCACGGACGAGATCAGCGAGGTCTTGTTGGTTGGCGGGTCGACGCGCATTCCGTTGGTGCACGAATTGATCACCAGCCATCTGAACATCGAACCGCTTACCGCGATCAACCCCGAGGAGGCTGTCGCACTGGGGGCAGGTGTGCAGGCGGCAATTATCGCAGGCGAACCAATCGATGCCATTCTGGTAGACGTGACCCCTCACTCGCTTGGAACTGCGATTGTGGAATCGCGTTGGGGACACATGATCGATGATCGTTTCAAGCGTCTGATCTATCGCAACGCCACTATCCCAGTGACAAAAGAGGAGATATTTTCAGCTGTCTATTTAGATCAAGATACCATTAAAATCGAGGTCTACCAGGGCGAAAAATTAACCGCATCAGAGAATACCTTGCTGGGTGATTTTACGATCAACGACCTGGAATCAGAATCCCCCGACGAAGCGCCAAAAGTCACTATTCAATTTGACTTTGATGTAAACGGTATTCTCACCGTCACTGCCCGCGACCGTAAAACCGGCAAGCAGGAACATATTACGATTGAGGCTTCTTCCACCCGTTTGAGCGACAAAGAGCTTTTAGCAGCAAAATCTCGGATAGAAAAAACAGCCGGCGTGATGATCTCGCCAGATGTAAGCATTATGGTCGAACGTGCCAACGAGATGCTGGAGAAGGGAGAATTGCAGCAGGAGCAAGAAGATGATCTCCGCAGTCTGCTTGCTGATATTCAAACAGCGCAAGAGAGTGGAGACCTGCATCGCCAAGACGAATTGTTGGATGAATTAGTGGATTTGATGTTTGATTTGGATGTGGGCTGATTGTCAACCTTGACCCTTTTGTGAAGATTCGATAAAATTACTTCGCATTGCTAAAAAACCTATTGGTCAAGTAGCGATAGAAGTGCGTTGCATTTTGAAAATGCATTGCACTTCGGATTATTCAAGGGGATTCTTGGTCAACCCGTGGTGCAGCGCATCTTTGAGATGCAACGCACCACTAACATTTTGAGTAATTACATTACTTCGCATTGCCGAAGTGGCGGAACTGGCAGACGCGCGCGACTCAAACTCGCGTTCCTTTGAGGATTGTGGGTTCGATTCCCACCTTCGGCACAGAAAGATTAAAACACCCCTCACCAGGGGTGTTTGTTTTTAATATGATTTATACGCTGAGACTTCGGAAGTCTGAATCCTGCCAAATTGCGTAAGTTCCATTTAAAAAAACTTTCTCACCAAGCTTGAGCCCAAATTATCGAGAGAAATTTGAAAAAGCTGAAAAAATCCGAAAGATTGCTCCTCACCGAAGGTTAACTCATCATATAATATAGGTGTGCCCTACATTATGTTATCTCAACAACAATTATAAACATTGGTAGTGGTTAGATGGTAGGTGATGACTCGGGTACACAGGTGACAGTCACTTACCGGCCAGATATAACTCAGGTATTTTTATGCTTTACGGGTATATTTTTCTAACCAAAGTCCCGAAGTAAGTGACTGTCACTTTCCGCCATCATTTACTTCTTTTCTACTAACTAAACGTTTTCTTAACTTTGGGAGATGCCTATGTCATCACTAAATAACACTCTAAGCGTCATAATGGGGGGGGGGCGTGGAACACGGCTCTATCCCCTTACGCGTGTTCGCGCCAAGCCAGCCGTACCCATCGCCGGAAAATACCGTCTCATCGATATTCCTATCAGCAATTGCATCAATTCCGGCATTAATCGCATCGCTTTGCTGACTCAGTTTAACTCCGTATCGCTGCATAGGCATATCACGGGGACTTATAATTTTGACTCCTTCCACCGTGGCTGGGTGCAGATCTGGGCTGCAGAACAAACTGTCACTAACGATACCTGGTATCAAGGCACAGCCGACGCTGTGCGCCAACAACTGCTCGAAATTCGCGCCAGCGGTGCTAAAAATATTCTCATTTTGGCGGGTGACCATCTCTATCGCATGGATTACGCTGAGATGGTGCGCTTCCATTGGGAGAATGATGCCGATATCACCGTAGCGGTTCAGCCCATAGCCTCCGAACAAGCTACTCGCTTTGGATTGTTGAAGCGCGATGCGGATTACTTGATTTCCGACTTTGTGGAAAAACCCAAAGATCCCAAAGTGCAAGCTCGATTTACCAGCCGGGATGACCCAAAACGGCCCTATTTAGGATCGATGGGAATTTATCTCTTCAACCTCGATGTATTGATTAACGTGCTGGTGAATACCAAAGACGACGATTTTGGTGGGGAGGTGATCCCGAGGGCAATCCACACCCACCGTGTTTATGGTTTCGATTTCGACGATTATTGGGAAGATGTTGGAACCATCCGGTCGTTTTATGATACTAATCTATCACTTGCTCAACCTAATCCCCCATTTGAATTCAACGCTCCTAATAGCCCAATCTACTCTCGCCCTCGCTTTCTTCCGGGCACCGTAGTTAATGGAGCTTCGCTCAAAAATGTGTTATTAGCAGATGGTTGTATCATTGGAGAAGCACAAATTCAAAATTCTGTGATTGGATTACGAAGCCAGATCAAAGATGGAGTAATAATCAAAAATACAGTCCTGATGGGTGCCGACTATTTCGGATTACCTCACCGATATCGCAAAGAGGGCTTTTCTTTGGGTATTGGGGCCAACACTAGAATTGATGGCGCACTAATCGACAAAAATGCCCGCATCGGCGAGGGGGTTATTATTAAGCCATTTCCACTCGGGACTGAGCTTAAGCTCGATTATTGTTCTGTCCGCGATGGTATCGTTGTTATTCCAAAGAGCACGGCCATTCCCCCTGGAACCGTAATTGGGCCAGAATAATCTTCGCAATTCATTTTGTAACCGTTCACTCCCTCGTGCCAATGCTGTTCGCCCCCTCGTGTCAATGCTCTGCGTTGGCACGCATACTGGGACGCTCTACGTCAACGCGGAGCGTTATACTGCCAACGGGCATAACCTTTCATTTCAATAGAACGCGAATTGCGCTGATTAACGGATTTCCGCGGACGCTTTGCTTTGTGCACCTGTGGCGAGACGTGCCGTTTGTAAAAATCAGGAAAAATCCGCAAGCCCCGTGTCATCCGCGTTCCATTTTGTGTTTGATTTATATATCTTCTCAAAAAGTAGGGGTGGTGTTTCAAACCGGATCACTCTGCGTGCCGTTGGCATGCAAAGCAATCCGATATGTATCCGCTGACCGGTTGGTGCGTTTTAAAATCCTGCCCCGGAATCTTGAAAATATACGATTTACAAAAATGAAACTTTGTGACCGTGCTGAGTATAGGTACATCTGTTACCACGCCGGAGCGTGGTAACAAGAGGGGAGATTGAATGATTACCTCATTTTGGTATGCTGAATAATGTTCGGTGATAGTTGTAAAGCTGAGCAAAACATAAAGGAGATGGAAGTAAATTATACTTCCATCTCCTTTTTTTACTCAGAAATGCGGAGCGAATCGTAAAACTTGCTAAAAATAGAGATGTGCATTGCATTTGCTCTTGATGCGCTGCACATCGGGATAGTGAAAAACAGCCTGTATTTCAGCAACTCGCAGGTGCAGCGCACTTTCGAAGTGCAATGCACCTGCTATTTTACAACTTGAATTTGAATAATTACAGTCGTGGTCAAGCAAATAATACTAATTCTTAACGCGTTGTGCGCAAACGTCTCGCCAAGAAAATTACCAGAATTAACAAACCAGCCAGAGATAATAATCCGGGAATACCAACATTATCACCAAAACCAGCATCGGGTAGCTGTGTAGATAAAGGCGTCATCGTCAGCAGGTTTTCGGCCTGTTGGGTGAACAGGGCTGCTACCGTTGCTGTACGCGGATCCTCACCTGCAGCGATACCCGCACCAGGCGTGTTCGTATGAGCCAGAACGGGAGTGGTGCTGGGTTCTGGCGTGGATGTTACCGGCCTTTTGGTAGGGGTAAACGTGGGGGTATCTGTCCAGGCTTCGGCTTCGGCCGTTTGACCGCTGGCTTGTGCCACCTTCGTATTTTGAGCATTGACCTGGGCAACCTGGGTGTTTTGGGCATCCCGGCGTTTAGGAACAATCACCATGGCATAAACAGCCATAAGAATCAACGATAAAATCAAGATAGCACCCAGAATGCCGGCTACTAACAAAAAGGTACGATTGCCGGATTCTTCGGGAGGAGGTGCATCTTCATATTCTGATTCCATGTCCATATCATCAAAGTCGAAATCGTCCATATTTGTCATTTTTGATCTCCTCAAATTACCCGTTTATTCTACAGTGTGTGGATGTACTTGCTCAAAATGGTTTTAGGCTCGAACCCGGAAAGGTGTCTCATAAAACGTATTTTGAGCAGTTTCGTGTAAGTAAGTGTTCAGACATGACACCCTATCTGAACGCTTATACGTGTGAAATGTAGTTGCTCAAAAGCTTGTTGGTCAAGCGCCGATAGAAGTGCATTACATTTGGAAAATGCATTGCACTTCGGGTTATTCAAAGGGATTCTTGGTCAACCCGTGGTGCAATGCATCTTCGGGATGCAACGCGCCACTAACATTTTGAGCAATTACTGTAAAATTATACAACAACTTCTAAATTTGCTAATGGAATATTGGCGCGTTGATTATCTTCGAAAAGAACTGCGGCGGCAAGAGCACGCACGCCGCTGGGGAACTTGATCGGTTCACGGTGCAGTGTTTCTATAGTTGCAATTCTTCCTGCGCCAGGCGCCCACGAGACGCGGACTTTATTCCTAGGAGCGAAGTCTTCGATTGGTAGAGCCTTAGCCACCGTTTCTTGGGAAGTTTTCAGCGGAATGATAACTTCGGGACGCGTCTCAGTGTAATGATCAACCGGTTTTGCGTTGAGAGCAACATCCCGATCATTATTGGTCGTAAGTATATTATAGCTTATTGTGTTCATTGGGCGGCGTCCAAATCCCTCCAGAACAACAATGGGAAAACGCTTTTTCAGCGCGATAGGGATGAGTTCGGAAGCCATGCTGGCGAGGATCAAGCCGCGTAAGGGAATTTCAGCGGCCTTTCGAAAAACCTTGGGGTCAGCACAGTATCCACCCAGAACGATAGTCCCACGCAGACTCATGTCGAGATGGTCAGCGCTAAATGTGTCATCGGGTGCATTTAGTTTGGATTGCATCAACCCGAACTCTGCGTTCCCATTTCCCCAGACACCCTGGACAATAGCACCATCTGTTTCGACAACAGCCCCCCGGTTTGGAATTAGATCTGTGACCGTTCCAGGGAGACCAGCATGAATCTCGAATGGGGTATTGTCAACCTCTATGAGCACTTGTCCCTCTCCAGCTACGACAACTCGGCCAGACTGGGGTGCCCGGATGACACGTCTTAATATACCAACCGGGCCTGCAATCAAATCATCTTTGTCGACAAGCTCCCCTGCTGCGCGTTGGATAAGATCGTCGGCTTTTTCGTTCGAAACGTTCAACCCGCGCGCAATATCTAACAAAATATGTTCGGGCTTTAGAATCACCTCAGCGATGACGCTCCTAACCTCTACTTTTTGGCCCTGACGAACAATAACATTGCCTGGGATAGGTAATTCGCGGTGGCGGCGTATCTTTGTGATTGGGGAAATTTGGATTGCAGGAGCTAACATAATGATTTTTTTATCTTCTGGTAGTGAACGTGGCGGAGATCTCTGG
>JAYELX010000027.1:0-5936 GCA_034717875.1 Chloroflexota bacterium
CCTGACGAGCTGATCGCGGGCGTGGAAAAAATCTTTGGGCAAGGCACCAGCCCCCATCAGGCCGTCGAACGTATCTTATCCACGGTTAGTACACAGGGCGACGCAGCTCTACAGCATTGGTCGAAAATACTGGACAAAGCTGAACTGGATGACTTTCGCATCCCCGTGGATGAATTTGCCGCCGCCCACGCACAACTGCCAGATTCTCTATCCCATGCGTTGAACACCGCGGCCGAACGCATCCGCAACTTTCACCAACGCCAGCCCCTGCCCAATTGGACCACCACCGAGATGGGCGGAATCGTCGGCCAGCGCACCACCGCGGTGGAGCGTGCTGGAGTCTACGTCCCCGGCGGGTCTGCCCCGCTGCCCTCATCGCTGCTAATGTCCGTCATCCCGGCCCAAGTGGCAGGGGTAAAAGACATCATCATCTGCACCCCGCCCCATCCCCACCCCACCATTTTGGCCGCCGCCCATATTTGCGGCATCGAAGCTGTCTACCAAATCGGCGGAGCGCAAGCCATCGCGGCAATGGCCTTTGGCACCCAAAGCGTCCCCAAAGTAGATAAAATTGTCGGGGCCGGCAACATCTTCGTCACCCTGGCCAAGCAGCAAGTCTACGGCATTGTCGGCCTCGATGGGCTTGCCGGGCCGACCGAAACCATGGTCATCGCCGACGATGGTGCAAACCCCGCCTGGGTGGCCGCCGATCTGCTGGCACAGGCCGAACACGACACGCTGGCGAGCGCAATTTTGCTGACGCCCTCGCCGTCTCTGGCCGAAGCCGTGCAAGCCGAAATCGTGACCCAAACCAAAAAGCTCACGCGGGTCAAACTCATCGCCCAATCGCTGGCAAACCGCGGCGGCATCGTCATCACTCCCGACCTCGAAAGCGCGGCCGAACTGGCCAATCAATACGCCGCCGAGCACCTTTGCCTCTGCGTAAGCGACCCCGCCGCCCTGGCAGAGAAAATCAACAACACTGGCGGCTTCTTCCTGGGCGACCACTCCTTTGAAGTGCTGGGAGATTATGTCGCCGGGCCAAGCCACATTATGCCCACTGGCGGCACAGCCCGATTTGCCTCCCCGCTCAACGTGATGGATTTCGTCAAAATCAGCAGCATCATCGCCCTCGACCCTGAAACTGGACAAAAACTCAGCCCCCTGGCCGCAGAAATCGCCCGCGCCGAAAGCCTCACCGCCCACGCGGCAGCAGCAAAATGCAGAATTACAAATACAGAATGATGAATGCAGAATGTGGAATTCCCCATTCCATATAAGCGAAGGTCTCACGACCGAGCGGAGCATCCATATCCACATGCCTCGGTCAGGAGACCTCGGCGAGCATCGGTTTTTATTATCCAATCCCCAATACCCCATCCGGAGACACTAATGTTCAACCCCGACAAAATCATCCGCCCCCACATCCGCTCGATGGCAACATACACCCCCATTCTGCCCTTCGAAGTTCTCTCCGAGCAATTGGGGCTTCCCGCCGAGTCAATCACCAAACTTGACGCCAACGAAAACACCTACGGCCCGCTGCCCCAAGTCCACGCCGCCCTCTCCGACCTGCCCTACGCCCACATTTACCCCGACCCCCAGAGCCGCCACCTGCGCGCAGCTTTATCTAAACATCACAATGTCCCCTCTAAAAATATCCTGGCCTCTGCCGGAGCCGACGAGTTGATCGACCTGATCATGCGCCTGATTCTCGATCCGGGTGATTTTATTATTAATTGTCCTCCCACCTTTGGGATGTACAGCTTTGACGCCGGAATCAACGATGCCGAGGTTATCTCCGTACCCCGAACCGAGAAATTCGAGCTGGATTTAGAGAGGATTGCCGCTGTTGTGGCCGAATCTCAGCCCAAGGCCATCTTCCTGTCCAACCCCAACAACCCCGACGGGAGTCTCATCCCCCCCGAAACCATAGACCGTTTGCTGTCGCTGCCGCTGCTGGTAATATTAGACGAAGCCTACATGCACTTCGCTCGGCCCGGCAGCAGCCGAATCTGCCCCTCTCCCTCAGGGAGAGGAGTTAGGGGTGAGGAAAACCTGATCGTGCTGCGCACCTTCAGCAAATGGGCCGGGTTGGCTGGTCTGCGCTTGGGCTACGGCCTCTTCCCCGACTGGATCATGCCGCACCTGTGGAAAATCAAACAACCCTATAACGTCTCGGTAGCGGCATCACGCGCGGGAATAGTATCCCTTGAAAACGCCGACCAACTTACAGCCCGCGCCAAAAAAATCATCTCCGAGCGGGAGCGGTTATCCGCGGCATTAAAAGAAATCCCCTGGCTGCGCCCATATCCGTCTCAGGCCAATTTTATCCTCTGCCAGGTGATAGGCCGTGACGCGGCGCAACTAAAAGCAGACCTGGCCCAACGTGGAATCTTAATCCGCTATTTCAACAAACCCGGATTAGACGACCATATTCGCATCAGCGTGGGAAAACCTGCGCAAACAGATGCATTATTAGAAGAGTTGGGTACAATCTAATCATTTGGGAAAAGCACTTTCTCAAAATATGGATGTGCATTGCACATCGGGGTACTGAAAAACAGCCTTTATTCCACTATCCCACAGGTGCAACGCACTCTCAAAGTGCAATGCACCTGTTCTTTACAACTTGATTTTGAGCAACTTAGAGGAAATATTATGCGAACTGCTACAATCCACCGCAAAACGAACGAAACTGACATCCAAGTGAAACTGAATTTGGACGGCTCTGGGGAAGCTCAAATCGATACTGGAATTGGCTTTCTCGATCACATCCTGCACAATATGGCCGTGCACGGTCTCTTCGACTTGAAATTGACCGCTGAGGGCGACCTGCATATCGACGAGCATCACACCCTCGAAGATTGCGCTCTGGCGTTGGGCCAAGCTTTCGACCAGGCCTTGGGCGAACACAAAGGCATCGTGCGGATGGGGTCGGCCTATGTGCCCATGGACGAAGCGCTTGCTTTCGTCACCATAGACCTTTCCGGGCGACCATATACAGTGATTCAAGCCGAGTGGGAAACGCCATCGGTGGGCGGTGTGGCGGCCAGTCTGTTCGGCCATTTTTTAGAGTCATTTGCCATAATGGCGCACTGTAACTTGCACGCCCGCGTACTCTACGGCCGCGACGACCATCACAAAGCTGAGGCCCTCTTCAAAGCCCTGGGCCGCGCCCTGGATGCGGCCACCCAACTTGATCCCCGCCGCGGGGATCAGATACCCAGTACCAAAGGAAGCATTTAACACAGATACACTCACGTTGTATCCCTTCGGGAAAGCGCAGAGATAGCAAATCGATTGAAATCGACCCTGTTCTGCAAAACCGACCTGCGTCGGTTGGTGGTGGATACATTTTTATTTATCCACAAAAGCATAATCCACGCAGGTGGATTTTGCACGCCAGCCTCGAATTTATTCGATGGTTCTAATTTAAGGATTCCCATGATCGCATTAATTGACCACGGAGTAGGCAACCTACGCTCGGTTGAAAAAGCATTGGCCGCGGTGGGAGCGGACGTTCAACTCACCGCCAGCCCCAAAACCATCCTTGCCGCCGAGAAAGTTGTGCTGCCCGGTGTGGGCGCATTTGCCGATGCCATGAACGGCTTGCACACATGTGGGCTGACCGAGACCGTCAAAACTATCGCCGCGCTCGGCACTCCTTTGCTGGGAATCTGCGTGGGGATGCAAATGCTCTTTGACTTCAGCGAGGAACACGGAGAGCACGCCGGGTTGGGTCTCTTGCCGGGGCGCGTGCTCAAATTCGAGACCGCTGACTTGAAAATTCCCCAAACTGGATGGAACCAGATTCACCCCGCTCGTGAGAATCCTCTACTTCAGGGACTACCCGCAGGCAGCTATGCCTATTTCAATCACAGCTACTACTGCGCCCCCCAAAATAACGCCGACGTGCTGGCAACTACCGACTACAGCCTCCGATACGCCTCGGTCGTTCAGCGCGGTCGGCTTTACGGCGTTCAATTTCACCCAGAAAAAAGTCAACAAGTCGGACTGACGATTTTACGCAATTTCGTGGAGCAATGCTAACTATGACCAAACATACTAATAACCCCTCTCACCAATTCACAATCTACCCCGCGATTGATTTACGGCAAGGCCAAGTCGTCCGCTTGCAGCAGGGTGATCCAGACCTTCAAACCGTGTACGGAAACCAACCTGCCGATGTGGCCCACCGCTGGTTCGATGCCGGCGCACATTGGCTGCACGTGGTCAATCTGGATGGCGCCTTTGGGGAAAATGACACCCCCAACCAGGAAGCCCTAACTAAAATTCTTGAGGCTACCGTTGATGCAAGCGGGAGCGTACAACTTGGAGGCGGAATCCGCTCCCTGTCAGATGTAGAATCGGCCCTGAGTTTGGGCGTGACCCGCGTCATCCTAGGAACCGCAGCTATCGAAAACCCCGCTCTGGTTGCCGAAGCCATAGCCCGATTCGGTCCCGAATCGATTGCGGTGGGCATCGACGCTCGTGATGGACGCGTATGCGTGCGCGGCTGGACTGAGACAACGGATATTTCTCCCATCGACTTAGGCCGCCAACTCGCAGGAGTCGGCCTCAAACTAATCATTTACACCGATATCAGCCGAGACGGAGTCAGCACGGGCGTGAACGTCGCAGCCACACAACAATTGGCTGCTGCCACGGGGTTGTCCGTGATCGCCTCGGGCGGTGTTGCCACGTTGGACGATGTGCGCCGCGTGCGCGCGGCCAAGCTGGACGGCGTCATCATCGGCAGGGCGCTGTACGAAGGCCAGGTTTCTCTCGAAGATGCAATTGGAGGGAGTGTAACCAATGTTAGCTAAACGCATCATTCCCTGTTTGGATATTCAAAACGGGCGCGTTGTCAAGGGCGTCAACTTTGTCAATATTCGCGACGCCGGCGACCCCGTCGAACAAGCCCGCGTTTATGATCGCATGGGGGCTGACGAATTAGTTTTTTTGGACATCACCGCCAGCCACGAAAAGCGCGACATCGTCGCCGAGATGGTGCGCCGCGTTGCCGATCAGGTTTTTCTGCCATTGACGGTCGGCGGCGGCATTCGCACGGCTGACGATATGCGCACCATCTTGCGGGCCGGGGCTGACAAAATCAGCATTAATTCCGCGGCGGTAAAAACACCCCACATCCTCACAGAGGGCGCAGAGCGATTCGGCATCCAATGTGTAGTCCTGGCTATCGACGCAAAACAGGTCAACGAAAACAGCCCATCAACCGCGCTTGAAGCCGGATGGGAAGTGTATATCCACGGAGGCCGCCGCCCCACCGGGTTGGAGGCTGTCGATTGGGCCAGGCGCGGCGTAGAATTGGGTGCAGGTGAAATTTTGCTCACCAGCATGGACAGCGACGGCACTCTGGCAGGCTACGATTTGGAACTGACCCGCGCTGTGGCCGAAGCCGTAAATGTGCCCATCATCGCCAGCGGTGGTGCGGGTAAAGTCGAACACTTCGCCGAAGCCGTAACCATTGGCAAGGCCGACGCCGCTCTGGCTGCATCTTTATTCCACGACAAAGTACTGACCATCGGCGAGGTCAAGCGGTACATGTTGAATCAGGGCATCCCCGTAAGGCCGGTGGGAGTGATAAATGATGAATGATGAATGGTGAATTTAAAAACGATAGGAGATCGAAAATGAAAACAGCTTTACTTTCAGTTTGGGATAAAACTGGCTTGGTTGATCTGGCACACAAACTAATAGCTTCTGATTGGCGTTTGATTGCCAGCGGAGGCACGGCCCGAGCTCTCGAAGATGCCGGCCTGGCGGTCACACCGGTCGCAGAAATCACCGGGCAAGCGGAGATGTTCAACGGTCGTGTCAAGACGCTGCATCCTGCCATTCACGCCGGGTTGCTGGCCCGCGACACAAAAGCCGACCGCGCCGACCTGGCCGCTCAGGGCTGGAATCCCATC
>JAYELX010000028.1:0-5911 GCA_034717875.1 Chloroflexota bacterium
CATCATTTTATCATAAGGTAAACTAACAACTATTTACCCGGCACTTATTTTTTTGGACGCTGATTCACGCTGATTTACAAGATTTTTAATCGAGTCAGATTAGCCGTCAAAAGCCCCCTCGCCCTTAACCCCACCCCACACCCACGCCGCCTCCCTGATTCGCCGACTCGCCGACTCGTTGACTCGCTGACTCGCCCCCCCCATCACTTCAAAATATAATACGTCCCCCGCTTACTCCCCATTTTCAGCAGCACGTCCTTATCGATCAAATCAACCAAATCTCGGCGCAGAGTCTCGGCGGAAACCTCCGGGCAGAGTTTCTGATAGTCGCTGTTGGTGATGCGTTTATGCGCGGATAAATATCCCAAAGCGCGTTCTTGACGGGGGTTGAGGCCCAAATCCTGGTAGACAGGCAGATCGAGCTGAGATGTTGAAGCCCGTGCCCCTGTGAGGGCAGCAGATAATGTGACCCTGAAGGCACCCCCGGCCTCCTCGAATTTCGGTTCCGGCAGATGATTTTGACGCATGACCGTGACCACGCGGTTGAGACCATAGCCCAATCGCTCCACGAAACCCATGTCAGAGAGTATCTGAGCAATAACCGCGTTGCGAGAGAAGCGTGCTTCGAGCAGATTTTCGATGGTCACAGGGCCGGGCAGCCCGCCGGGGGAATGCACTTCCAGCCGGTCGGCGAAAATGTGCAGGTGGATGCTGTCCCCCTGCTGATTATAATCCCGGTGTGCGACAGCATTGACCAGCAGCTCGCGCACCGCTTCCAGTGGATATTCTGGGGTTTCTGTGCGCTGAAGCCCCACAATCCGCACGACACTGCGAAGCTGGTCGTGCACGAAAGTTTCGGCCTGGCGCAATTGTTGGGGCAGCGTGCCGCGAATCTCCTGCTTGGTAAATTGATCCGATATAGCCGCACCGGAGAAGCGCGCTGCCAATATCGTCGCACTGGGCACCCACCTCTGGGGATGCCGCCCAAAAAGCAGCAAAGCCGCATAAGTGGGGCCTTGCTGGCCTTCGAGCGTGCCCAAACATCCCCGTCTTAACAGCAGCTCTTCCATACGTTCGCCGGATGGCAGCCCCAACGCTTGGCGATAGGCTTTGATCTGCTCGAAGTCCAAATCGTCTATAGTTGCGTTTTCGGGAACCTGGGCTTCGAATTGGATTTCGCCGCGTTCAATCAACAAAGCGCGCAACCGGCGGGATTGCAGTGCTTCTGTTCGAGAGCCTTTTCGATACAAATAACGACCCTCCAAGCTGAAAGCGTGAGGCAGGCCTGGTGGAACCGTTACGCTCATAACTCGCTTGCCCTCGATAAACACAATCCGAGGCATAGGTAACACCAGCGGCGGATCGACCAGCAGCGCGGCTTGAAATATGTTATCGGTTAATGCTCCGGTATCGCTGACCCCCTGCACCCGGCCAGACCGTGGGGCCACACCCAACAAAACCGTACCCCCATCCCGATTAGCCATCCCCGCAAGTACGGCGGCCAATTTTGACACAGATACACCCTGCGTGAACCAGTGCGACTTTGGCCCCATAGCGTTGGCGAGCATTTTTTTGATTTCGCGACCGGGTTTAATCATTTTTTTTAATATTGACTCTTTGGGATTTCGCCTGGTTGCCCAATAATTTGCACCGAATTTCACTAATTTGCACGATTTCCGCAGGGTATGCACCGCAAAAAAGCAAAAATTTGGTAACTGAGGTATAAAATCGTAATTGCCAACCGACGCGCTGTGCGTGCCGCTGGCAAGGTCGGTTTCGCACGACAGGGGCGATTTCAATCGATTATGCCCAAAAATAGGGGATGGTTCATATGGAAAGGAAATTAAGGTTACACTTGCTCCGAAGGAGTACTCTTCGAGTAATAGAGCAAACGCCGGGGCTTCGATTATGCCGTCTGCATCTGGAAGAAGATTATCGATTTCATATAATTCTTTAGTGCGCCGATAGAGCATATCCGCATGAGATTCTATTTTTTGGGCCTCCAATCATCATTTTGCATTATCACTCCATAGCGAACGTTCGAACCAGGCAATGCGGCCGCTGGCAGCCACAAATATGCTCCCGGTTACCAGTATTACGGCCCCTTCGCTGGCATCTTTCAAGGCGGCTTCCAAAGCGTCGCCAACATTTTCGATTGCCTCGACAGGTTTTCCGAGGCGGCGGGATTTCTCGGCCAGGGCTTCTGCATCCATGGCGCGCGGATGCGCAGCTCGAACGCAGTAGATTTTGCGAACCCTGTACTTTAATTCAGCGAGCATTCCTTCGATATCTTTGTCTTCCGAGACTCCGAACACCAGCCAAATGGGCAAATCGTGAAAATATTCATCCAGGGTTTCCCGTAATTTCACGGCTGCCCCGGGATTGTGAGCGGCATCAATCACAACGGGGTTGGGCTCACGCTGCAAGACTTCGAAACGCGCCGACCATTTTGTGTTGATAAAGCCTTGTCGGATAGATTTATTGTCAATAGCAATCCCTTGTTGCCGAGCAATTTGCAAGGCAACATAAGCGATGGCGGCATTCTCGATTTGGTGAGGGCCAAGCAAATGGATGTTTAACTTTTCTTGATTGGCCAGTTGCGCGCCCCCTGTATTCTCAATCGTGAATATCTGCCCATCGAGAGATGCTTCAACGCGCTTATATTGATAATCCACACCCAGCAGGGTTAAAGGCGAATCTTGTCGAGCGGCAATTTCTGCCACAACCTCACCAGTAGATTCCCGTTGGGGAGCAAGAACAACTGGAACCCCCGGCTTGATTATGCCAGCTTTTTCGGCGGCAATTTCTGGCAGCGTATCTCCCAAAACGTAAGTATGCTCCAAATATAACGCGGTAATCACAGACACGATGGGGGTGAGCACATTGGTAGCGTCCAACCGTCCCCCCAGCCCCACTTCGATGACGGCTATGTCCACCTCTTTACGGGCGAAATATAAAAAGGCCAAAGCCGTAGTAATTTCGAAGGTTGTCAATCGCGGAATCGCAGCCACATAGGGTTTTATCTCATCCACCAAATCCACAAGGTCTAATCGTGGAATCGGTTCGCCACTGATTTGGATACGCTCTTCGTAATCTTTGAGATGCGGAGAGGTGTACAGCCCCACTTTGTAACCTTGATCTCGCAGGGCTGATTCGCAAAAAGCACACACCGAGCCTTTACCTTTGCTGCCTGCAACATGGATAATTGGATAATCATCCTGTGGATTTTCCAAAGCCTCCATCAGAGCAAACATGCGAGTGAGATCGAAATTCTCCGGCGAGAGATTTTGCTGACGGGTCATGCTGAAATTGACATAACTATAAATATAATCTAAAGCTTTTTGGTATCGTGCCTGTATATTTTCGCTCATAGCAAAAGGATTGTAACCTTTTGAGATGCAAGATGCAAGCAAGATGCCTCGCCGACACCGAATGAATTCGGTGGCTGGTACTGGAAACGTTTTCGAACACGTTACTAAAATTAACCATGCTCAAAATGAGTGCTGCTATTTCGCCCGTTCGAGCGAGCGTCCATTTTGGGTTTCGTGTGTTCGTTGTATCCTGTCCAGATTTCAGGGAAAGGGTCTCAACTCGTCAACTCGTCAACTCGTCAACGAATGAGGAACGAATAAACGAATAACTCCGTGCGATTCGTTTATTCGTTTGTAATTATTTACTTTCCCCAGACGGCATAATCGCTTCGCTTTGCGTACCATGCTTTGTGTGCCTCCGGCACGGCAGGGGGATTGAGGGGATGGGAGTGAATGTTACCCGCGCGGGGGTGTTCCACCGCAGAGCGGATGGAACGAGATATAACGAGATATAGCAATCCAATCCACGCAGGTGGATTTCGCACACCAGCCTCGAATTTATTCGATTAGTAGGTGAGGGGATGGGAGTGAATGTTACCCGCTGACTCGCTTACCGCAGCACTGCCTCCGTCCAAGCCTCGATCCACTCTTCGCGGTGGGCGGCGATGTCCGCAGGGGTGACAAAGGCTGGGGATGCATGCACGGTTAGATATTCTACGAAAGTTTCATCCAATTCGGCCTTGGGATTGACCGGGAAGACGTACATTTGCAAAGGAATATCTTCCTGAAATGTGGGCGAGAGCATGAAATCAATCCACTTCTCGGCCAGGTCGCGGTTCTCTGTACCTGCGAGAATGCCGACGAATTCGATTTGGCGGAAGCAGCTTCCCGCACTGGTAATGGCCGCGGTAGGCGGCGTCTCAATTGGCTCTTCGGCGAAAATCACCTCGAACGGCGGGCTGGAGCCGTAAGAGACAACTATCGGCCGCGTGCCGCCCCACTGGCTGAACTCGCTGTAGTAGGCGGTTTCCCAATCGTTCACAACCAGGACATCGTTTTTTATCAAGCCATCCCAAAAATCCAGGTACCCATCGACACCAAAATGGCCAATGGTGGCAAAGAGGAAGGCCAGCCCTGGCGAAGATGTGGCCGGGTTCTCTACAGCCAACATACCCGCGTACTCGGGTTTCATCAGGTCTTCCAAATTTTCAGGGGGTGTTAAATTATTTTCTTCGAAATAGGCAATCTCATAATTGAGACATACATCGCCGTAATCCACAGGCAGGGCGCGGTTTTCGGAATCTAATTCGAAGTTATCAGGAATCTCAGCCAGTACGGGGGATGCGTAGGCTTCGAAGATGCCCTCCTCCAAAGCGCGGCTCAGGAAGGTATTATCCACGCCGTAGAACACATCGGCCAGAGGGTTGTTTTTGGAAAGAGCGGCTTTGTTCACCGCTGTGCCGGTATCTCCAGCCTCAATGAATTGAACTTCGACACCGTGTTCTGCCTCGAAAGCCTCTAACACTTGCTCCGAGACGGCGAACGAATCATGTGTCATCACGGTGAGAGTGCGCGGTTCCGGCGGGGGCGTTTCAGTGATTGGGCTTGGCTTGGGTGAGCAAGCTGCCAGCAAGGTAAGTAGTAAAGCATAAAGTGTAATTTTTAGTAGGGTTTTCATTTGTACCTCTAGGTTTGGGGATTGGTAGATTGGAGATTGGTAGATTGGTATATTAATAGATTGGTGAGTTTTCCACTTGCCAGTAACTAACCCCCAGTTTACCAATTTACTAGTTTACCAATCACCAGTTCGATGAATGACGACACAGAGCAGCAAACCATCATTAAGCTTGACGCTGCTTTGCTCTGCTAGAAACACATTACTAACTCCGCGGGTGGCACCAAATCGCAGAGTCTCGTCCGTGAGGGGATATTTCAACCCGTGGGTGCTGATGCCATGGGCGTCGCCGTGCAGCGGAATCAGCGAGAGGGTGTCGCCAGACTGCCCCTGCAAACTCAATGATTGCCCCCCTCGCAGCAGCGATATTTCTTGAGGGCCGTCAAGCAAACTAATGGATGTGAAAGCAAAATCAGGATGTGTCAGCAGCAGCAGATTCGAAACAGTCATATCCCAACGTGCACCCAACGCACCAAAAACGAGAACATCGTCGGGTTTGAGCCATCCGGCTATACGCAATGCCAATTCCAGGTCGGTTTCGTCTTTGTCCCTCGGGTGGCGAATCAGCTTCGAGCCTGCGGCTTTCAGCGCGGCTTGTTCTTTCTCTGTCAGCGAGTCGAAATCGCCGATGACTGTGTCGGGGATAAGATTCAACTCTAGGCACTGGCGCGCGCCCCCATCGGCGGCGATAAGCACATCCCCTGGCCGGAGGGTATCCAGCACTGCCGCTGCATGATTCAACTCTCCATTAGCAAAAATTATCACTCGCAACAAAAAATCCCTCCATCGGTGCTGGGGAGGGATTTGCACATCGTGCTCTGCTATCCCTCCGCCGGTATTATCCGGATCAGGTTCTCGGGTCGGACGCTGACGATGTCCTTCTCAGCCTGACGATATCAGGCTCCCCGTGCAAAATATATATTTG
>JAYELX010000029.1:0-5886 GCA_034717875.1 Chloroflexota bacterium
GAACCCGCGGGCCACGTTGGTTTTAATCGCCCGGAAGCCGGAAGTAAGGTCTTCGATTTTTTGTCCGCTGATATAACTTGCCAGCCAATTGTAGATTTGATTGGCCACATTGCGATGGATATCTGTATCCGATGCTGATGTGCGTGCCCCGACTATCATATCATAACGTCCCATCTTTTCTAACAAGCGGGAGATATCTTCTGGCGGGTGTTGTCCGTCGGCATCGAGCATGACGATAATCTCACCGCGGGCGTTGCGGATTCCGGTTTTGATGGCGGCCCCATTGCCGATGTTGTAGGCGTGCTGCAGGACGTGCGCCCCCGCAGCTTTGGCCCGCGCAGCGGTTTCATCAGTGCAGCCATCATCAATTACGAGTATCTCATAGGCGCGATCGCTTTCATCGAGGGCAGCCTTGATTTGTGTGATGACGGTTGCAATAACCTCAGCCTCGTTATATGCGGGGATAATGACAGAAACTTCCAAGTTGTCTTTTAACATAGTTTTTAAGTTTATCACGGTTTTGCTGCCTATGCCCACGGGAAAAATAACAAAGTGTAGTAGGGCGGGATTCCATTCCCGCCGCATGCTTCCTCTCCCTTTGGGGGAGGATTGAGGTGGGGGGATTGAAGGTGACTAAATTCCCCCAGGTACGTTGAGTAGAGATGAGGGTAACCATTTGCGTTTTCTATATCGAACTGATTAGATTTAAAAGGGAGAACAGCCATGTTACAAAAATATATGTCCAGCGGTTACAACTTAGAAGACCCCGCCTATATCGATGCCAACCGCATGGGCAGGATCACATCCGCCCAACGTGATGTCTTCGATAGCAACTTATCGATCATCCCCAGTTTGTTTACTGCACCCCCAGAAGCAAAACCATGGTTAACATCAAAGCCCTAGAATCGCCATATCGGGAACAGGAAATCAGCAACAAATTTGGTTTGCCAGAAACGCTATCGCCAGGTGACGGCATATTCGGCAGCATCGTTCGGGGTTTCGATACCTGGGTCATCTACCACCCACTCACCTTCCAGCCCCAACTCTCTGGACGCCAACTCGAAGTGACAGATGGCAATGCCCATATCGATGCGCTGCAAGTCAACCAATTTCAAGAGCTTGGTGAAAAATTTGCTCGGATAGCCCGGCGTGCGGCGCAAATAAAAATGCCAGCCATCACCGGCCTTGACGATGCGCCAGGGCTGCTTGTTGGAGGCCGAAGGCCCCAGCCGCACCATTTTCAGGGGGATCGCGTAATCCCCGGCTTTATCTTTTGTAATAGGGGTGCCAAAATTATTATCGAAAAACAATTTCTCCCAACCGAAACGATGATTTGACCCGGCTGTGTTGCGGATGGTTTGATCGATCCTGCGGGGACTTTCAGCCATATACCCAACCGATGTCACTGCGGGGATGATCTCATCTTCACGCCTGGAAATTTTTTTCGCAAAGCGGCTGCGCGTAAAAGTTCCCCCCAACCAGCAAGTTCCCAGACCGAGATCGGTAGCACGCAGGATAATTGATTCCATCATATAGCCGTAATCTTGGAGAGACTTATCCCCCTCGTTGGTGGCACCGATGATGAAGCCTCCAGCCCCTTTGATGAAACCGTACGTTCCCAGCCCCCGCACCGCCTCGGAATCCCCCTCCTGAGCGGCAACCAGCTCGAAGCGGGCGCGATTGCCCAAAGGCCCAACCCCGCTAGCGGCGATAAAATCGGCCAGGCGCGCCCGGTCATGTTTAGCAATGGGACGCTGTTGATACGTGCGGCAAGAAAAACGTTGTTCTATGAGTTCGGTGATGGGTTGGTCAAAGTGCATTGATGCTCCTTGTTTAAGTGGTGTGTAGTTGGGAAGTATACCGCGGGTGGGGCGCACTTTGGAAGTGCACCCCACCTACAGAAATTATAGTTCGTCGGCAGAAACGCCGGTCGCGTCTAATAGCTCTAACTCGCAATTCATGTTAAAATCATCCCGCGAATAAAACCATCAAAACTGATAGATTCGAATATCACGTCAACCTTGCTCAAAAAGTGAGAATATCTATGTCAAAACAACCCACAATTCACACAATCGACTTAAAATTCCAGGGCATCCCAAACTCCATTGCCGCTTACTTGATTCCCCACGCTCACGGAGCAGTGCTCGTAGAGTGCGGCCCTGGCTCCACGCTTGAAACGCTCGAAGCCGGGCTGGCCGCCCATGGCCTCACCCCCAGTGACATCACCGATGTATTAGTTTCACATATACATCTGGATCACGCTGGGGCTGCGGGCTGGTTTGCTCAACAAGGAGCACGCATCCACGTTCACCACGTTGGCGCTCCACATATAATTGATCCCACCAAATTGCTGCGTAGCGCAACGCGTATTTATGGCGATATGATGGACAAACTCTGGGGTGAGTATTTACCCGTCCCTGAGGAGCGTGTTTACAGCTTGCACGACAACGACGAGATCGAAATCGAAGGTCTGGTCTTCCGTGCCCTGGACACACCCGGTCATGCCTATCATCATATAGTTTATCGCCTCGGAGATATTTGTTTCACTGGTGACGTTGGGGGCGTCCGTATAACCACGCCCAATGGCTTGAACCATTTTCAAATCCCCGCTGTTCCGCCAGAATTAAATATCGAAAAATGGCGCACAAGCATCCGGCGACTGGCGAATGAACACTGTGCTTATATAGCACCGACACACTTTGGTATCTTCGACGATCCTGACCGACATCTGCGCGCTTTGCAACAAGAACTTGATGCCATCGAGAATTGGATGGAAAATACCATGCCCCTGGGTCTTCCCATCGAAGAGTTACGCCAGCGTTTCACATCCTGGGCTAGAGAACAAGCCTTGAAGGCCGGGTTGAATGATGAACAAATCGCCGCTTATGAGGCCGCCAACCCACCAGGTATGTCTGCGGATGGCATCCAGAGGTATTGGAAAAAATATCGGCATGGGCAATAAAACAGTAGTAGGCAGCAGTCAGCATGCCTTCGGTATTTGGCATGCATGCCGCCGGCGAAATCAACCCTGGACTGCGAAACCGACCTCCGTCGGTTGGCGGCGAATTCATTTGCTTAATCCACATAGGTGGATTTCGCGCGCCAGCCTCGAATTTATTCGATGGCCCGTGGGGTGATGGGGGTGGGAAGTGAACGCGGGGGGCGGTGAGGGTGGGGAGTGAACGGATACGCGTCATCTGCAATATAACTCCCAATCGTGTATAATAAAGAATGAACACAATTTGATTTCCGCACATTTAATAAGGTATACACAATGAAAAAACACAAACTTTTAATTGTAATCTCAATAATTATAGGCGTTATCGTTATGGGAGCTCTGAGTGCGTGCAAAGGTTCCAGCCAAGCTGAACCAACCGTCAATCCAGAGCTAAAAGTGACATCAGCGGTGCAGACAGTTTATGCTCAAATGACTGAGGCAGCAACACAAGTACCGCCGACACCGACAAGTACAAATACAGTCGAGCCTACACCAACGCCGACGATGGAGCCAACTGAGACTCCTACCAATACAACAGCTCCGGCCGAAGATGGCGCGGCAACAACGGAAGCCACACCAAAACCGCAGCCAACTTCTGCATCTGATGGCATGCCCCGCTATCGTGCTAACCTGGAACAAGAAACAATCCCCGATGGCACAGAATTCTATCCGGGACAAAGTTTTACCAAGATGTGGCGATTGAAGAATATCGGCACTAGTACCTGGACCAAGGATTTTTATTTCAGATTCGTTGATGGTGATCTTCTCGGCGCACCATCGGTTATTCATCTCACTGAATCAGTTCCCACTTGGGGATATGTAAACTTCGAAGTAGAAATGACCGCACCTATCGAAACTGGGCATTACAAAGGGTATTGGATGATTACAAGTGACGATGGGAAAATATTCGGTATCGGCTCCGAAGGTTCTGTTTGGTTCTGGGTCGATATTGAAGTGGTTGAAGAGAAGTAGTAGTACCGTTTTGTCTTCATAAATTACGAAAGGACAGCGAAACACACGCTGTCCTTTTTTACTTTAATGGATATTAGTATCATCTCGAAAAATAGGGGAGCAGTCAGCAAACCTCATCCTTAAAGTATCCCTTGCTTGGCATACCTTAAAGTGCTCCGACATCGGAAATGGGATATGAGACTCACGAGATGCAAACGAATATATTCGCCGCTGGTTTGCCAAATCCACCTGCGTAGATTACCAACCGACGAAGGTCGGTTTCAATCAATTGCCAGTATTAGATTTAATCCTCCATCAAGGGCGTGAGATATTGCCGCAGCGCGTCCATCGAGTAATTTTTGCGTCCGACCTGGAAATTGTGCTCGACTGTTTCTTGGCGCAGCTTGGCGTCGGTGAGCAGTTCCACGGCTTGGTCTGCAGTGGCCTCAATGGCTGGGGGTGTTACTCGTGCCAAGCCCTGAGAGTTATATTCTTTGATACTATCACCAAGAGAAACTACGCCAAAGCCTTTATCCTTGATATCAGCTTTGTAGACCGGGTACTCGAACAGCAAAATGGGCAAGCGGGCGCGTAAGGCTTCCAGGAATTGATTCCCCCAACCTTCCCACAGACTGGGATAGGTAACAAAATCAGCAAAGACATAGCTATCCCATAAAGAGTAGATTTTCTCTCCGTTCAGAGTTTGGCGACCATGTCCGATTAGGTCTCCAACATGGATCATGTCAACGTTTTCTTTTTCGGCTTTATCGATGAGCTTTTGAATATATCCACCGCCGATATCATCGCGGGCGTAGCCAACCAATACCAGCACAACACGGCTGTCTGCGTTGAATGGGCGTCCATTGTAGAGTCCCGTGGTTCGAAGTTGAGAGCGTCGTTTTGGGGAATCGATGGCTTTGGCAAAATCAATCGCCAGCTCGATACCCTTGCGTGCCACGACTCTGGTGGCTTGTAGGAGCATGACATCGTTTTCTTTTAGCCCAATTCGTTCCCGGAAATCGCTATTGTATTCGTCCGCTTGCCAGGGTGGAGCTTCGAAATCAAAGATATTGGGTACTACTGTGGAGCTTATGCCTTTGCGTTCGGCCAATTCCTTTTGCGCCAGGCTATTGATGACAACGTGTTTGATTTTTGGACTCCGGGGGGGAAGATATTTATCGGCTAGTTCGACAGCTGCCGAACACGTCAGCGCAACACCATCGCTCCGTTCCCAATAAAAATCGTGGTTGTGAACCAGGGCTGGCAGGTCAAATTCCCGGCGGACACGTTCCAGGGCGATGGCTACAGCCGGGTTAGCGGCTACGCACCACACATTTTGGGGGACGATAAAGTCAATCTTTTTCTCACGAATGAATGTGCGGAAACGCTCTTCGAGAATATCGACCCAACGATAGAGTTCTTCTTTGTAGCCGGCAGCATCGAAATCGCGCAGCTCTTTGAATGTGTTGTGGTATAGACATTCGATTTCTGGAAGATGATGGTACATTTCCTTGATGAGGGTTCCTTCCGCTGAGCCAAGGTCGCCCGCGCAGAGATGCACCCTGTGCCCCAAATCTTCGAATATGCGCTGCCATTTTTCGAGTTCCAGTGAGACGCCGTCAGTGCGGCCAACTTGATAGTGGAAAATGCCGACAGTTTTTGGGTTGCTCATTCGAATACCTCGCTTTAGCGGTTGTAATTTGTGCTTCCACTGTAACTGCTCAAAATGGTGGTGGTGTTGTCTAGCCCGCTTGAGCGGGCTTCGTAGGCTTAGCACGGTGCGTTAACGCCCGTGCGGGATTGGCTAACTGCTAATAGTGTTGATTTTATGAAGCAATTGTTGATTCTGCGCTGCCCGCAGGGCGGTAAACCGACCGTGCTAATATTGCAAAGTCCATTCGGACTAGAGGATAAGTGAACTGTTCTTGTACAAACCA
>JAYELX010000030.1:0-5884 GCA_034717875.1 Chloroflexota bacterium
AAGTCAGCGTGGATGTCGACGCGGCGGTAGCGCAGGATGTTGCCGGAAATGACAACACCGCTGCCAGCCAGTTCACAATCACCGTGGACACCAGTGAACCTTCTCCGACCATCAGCGGCCCGGCTGATCCGACGGGAGACGATCCCTTTGACGTGACCATCGACTTTGGCGAAAGCGTGACCGGCTTCGAGAGCGGCGAGATTACCGTCGTCAACGGCTCGGTGAGCGGTGATCTAATCGATAACGACGGCGGCAGCTACACCGCCAGCATTGATGCCGCGTCCGATGGACAAGTCACCGTGGATGTCAACGCGGCGGTAGCGCAAGACACCGCCGGGAATAACAACACCGCTGCGCCGCAGTTCTACGTGACGGTAGATACTGTTGCTCCCGCGCCAACGATTGACCAGGCCGCGGGGCAGAGCGACTCTGCCTCAGTTCAGCCGGTCAACTTCGCCGTAGATTTCGGTGAAGATGTGACCGGCTTCGAGAGCAGCGATATCATCTTTGGCGGTAGCGCGCCCGGTTCGCCCGCAGCCACCGTCACCGGCGGCCCGGCCCAATATAATGTGGCTGTCTCCGGCCTGACTGGGGATGGCACCTTGACGATCAACTTCGACGCCGCCGCGGCCCAGGATACGGCCGGCAACGACAGCGCCGCGCCGACTCTCACGGATAACGAAGTCACTTTCGACGGTGACCCGGAGATCGAAATCCAGCGTCCGGCGGGTACTGCTAACGCAATCGCCGACGGCGACACGGATGCTCTGGGGAACCAATCTATCGGCATGGTTACGTTGACCTACACCGTTGATAATACGGCTGGCACGGATCAACTCGATATTTCTGACGTGACCGCTGATAACCTGAGCAATGTGAGCAACTTCAGCCTCAACACCGCCACCCCCATCCAAATCGCCGGGGGTGCCACAGGCAGTTTCGAGATTTCTTTCGATGTGGGCATCAATGGGGCTTTCAGCTTTGATCTGGATATCGCCAGCAATGACGGCGATGAGAATCCCTATGATATTCAGGTTAGGGGAACCGGCACCGGCGGCGCGCCGGAGATGGATGTGGAGGGCATCGGTGTTTCGATCAACGCTGGCGATAGCACGCCTTCAATCGCCGATGATACCGATTTTGGCAGTGCGGATGTATCCGGCGGCATGGTGGATCACACCTTTACCATCGAGAATACCGGCAGCGCAAACCTGACCATCAACCTGCCTATTTCGATCAGCGGTGCTAACGTAGGCGATTTCACTATGACTGCTGATCCGGCCACAACGATAGCGCCTGGCGGCGGCACGACTTCATTCACGGTGCGTTTCGACCCTGGCGCGGTTGGGCAACGCGACGCGACCATCAGCATTGCCAACAACGATGCGGATGAAAATCCCTACAACTTCGCTATTCGAGGAACGGGTTATGCAGTGCCAACGGCAACAACGGATGCGGCGGCAGGAATAAGTACGAACGGGGCTACGCTCAACGGCACGGTGAATGCGCAGAATGCCAGCACGACCGTTACTTTTGAGTATGGCCTGGATACCAGCTATGGCGCGACCGTGACCGCCGACCAGAGTCCGGTGACAGGGATGAGCGATACCGCGGTCAGCGTGGCCCTCAGCGGGCTGACGCCGGATACCACCTACCACTACCGGGTTGTGGGGCAGAACGCTGTGGGCACCACCTACGGCACGGATAGAACTTTCACCACGACCTACGTGGAGATGGATGTGAAAGGCAATGGCGTTTCGATCAGCGCTGGTGATACTACCCCCGAAGCCGCCGATGACACCGACTTCGGGGACGTCAGCGTGGGGGGCAGCCTTGACCGCACCTTCAGCATCCAGAACGAGGGCAGCGAAACGTTAACCCTGACGGATTTCCCCACCGCGGTGACCCTGACAGGCTCGGCCGATTTCAGCATCCAAACGCAGCCCGCCGCCGGTTCGATCCCCCAGGGCGGCGCCGACCTGGACTTTGTGGTGCGCTGTACGCCCAGTGATACCGGCGACCAAACGACCACAGTCTCGATTGCCAATAACGATCCCGACGAGAATCCATACAACTTCAACCTTGAATGTACTGGAATTGCCCCCGAAATCGACGTGCAGCGCCCGGCAGGAACTGCTAACGCAATCCCCGATGGCGGCAATGATGATCTGGGAAATCAATCCCCCGGAACGCAAACCCTGACCTACACCGTGGACAATTCCGCCGGAAGCGACCAACTCAGTGTGGCCGGCGTCACGGCGGCGAACCTGACCAACACCAGTAATTTTGCCCTGAACACGGCTATGCCGCTTGATGTGGCAGCCGGCGCGACGGGCAGCTTCGACATCTCCTTCGATGTGGATGCCAACGGCGCCTTCAGTCTCGACATCGCCATCGCCGACAACGATAGCGATGAAAACCCCTACGACATCACCATCCAGGGCACGGGCCAAACGTTGCCAGAGATCAAAGTACAGGGCAACGACCAGACCATTGCCGATGGAGATACCACGCCCAGCGCCGATGATCACACCGATTTTGGGGATGTCGATGCAACTGGGGCTACGGTCACGCGCGTCTTTACGGTCAAGAACACCGGCAGTGCTGATCTGAATCTGACCGATACCCCGCGTGTGTCCATTGGTGGTAACCACGCCGCCGACTTCACCCTGACGAGCGACGCGGACGCTCTGATCCCCGCGAGCAAGGAGATCACTTTTGAGATTACTTTCGACCCTGCGGCTATCGGCTTGCGTGAGGCCACCATCAGCATCGCCAACGATGACAACGACGAAAACCCCTACGAATTCAGTATCCAGGGCACGGGAAGTGGCCCAGCTCCCGAGATGGACGTGTTGGGTAATAGCCAGTCTATCCCGGACGGCGATACTAGCCCTAATGCAGCCGACAACACTGACTTCGGCGCAGTCAACCTCGACGATGGTGCTGTGAGTTATACGTACACCATCCACAACAGCGGCAGCCTAGACCTCAACCTGACCGATGACCCCATTATTACCATTGGTGGGACGCATGCGGCGGAGTTCACCCTGACCATAGATGCAAACACCCCGGTCGCTGCGGGCGGCGGTGAGACAACCTTCGAGGTCACTTTCGATCCCCGCGGGCAGGGGCTGCGTGAGATCATGGTCAGTATCGCCAACGATGACAGCGATGAAAACCCCTACGAGTTCAACATCCAGGGTACAGGAGTGACTGCTACGGTTGGCGGCGGTGGCGTAGATGGTGAGAACGGCGAGGGGAATAAACCCAAAGAACTGCTCGCTGGGGTGGGCAGCAATGGCGGCGGTTTCTACTTCAAGCGCACCAAGGTGACGGTTCCGGTGGACATGCTGACCAATTACAGCAACTGTCAGATTTCGATCAGCCAGAAAGCGGGCAGAAATGGCTCCTCGCTGGTCGGGCCTGCTTATGATGTCACCATCACCTGTGAGGGTGGCCAGCCGGCGACATTCAACCCGCCGCTGGAAGTCTGCATCAAGCCAACCAATGACCAATTGGATGCAGCTGGGGTCTTTGCCAACCTAAAACTATTCCACAGCCACACTGGGGAAGCCTGGAACCCGCTCTACAATGCCTATGAAGAGAATAGCTACTTGTGTGCGCAGATGTGGCAGTTGAGCTACTTCACGATCAGTGTGCCAGAGATACCTGCCACGGGATTTCCTCCGGGGGTGGTGACTGCTATTGAAGATCAGCCTATCGAAAAAGCCTATCAAGGCCTGGGTGATTTCTGGTTGGCGATTCCTTCTCTGGGCGTGGAGCTACCGATTGTGGGAATTCCACTTACCGAGGATGGCTGGGATGTGACCTGGCTCGGTGATGCGGCTGGTTATCTTGAAGGCACAGCTTTCCCCACCTGGGTGGGGAATACTGCCATTACCGCCCATGTCTACCTGTCCGATGGCTCCCCCGGTCCCTTCGTTGATCTGCAAACGCTCTCCTGGGGTGACGAAGTTGTCATCCACGCCTGGGGCATGCGTCACATCTACGAAGTGCGTGACGTGACCCAGGTCACCGCCGGTGATCTCTCTGATCTCCCTCACGAAGATTCAGACACGCTCACGCTGATCACCTGTCGTGGCTACAACGCCAATGCCGACGCTTACCGCTGGCGAGTGGTTGTGCGGGCCGTGCTGGTGGATGTGGAAGCGGAGTAGTATCTGTATCACAAACTGGAGGATGGGTTTACAATTCAACCCAACCAAACAGCATTTTGCTTGCTACTGGATCGTCAAGCATGAATGATGGGCAAAAATGGCTGCCTATTCAAATTAGCCTTGGCAGACCACTACGCTGTGTGACAGTAAACGTTACATAACGCGACCAATATAAGGAACATAAAGAGGGATGGTTCATATGGTAAGAGAATTAAGGTTACACTTGTTCCGAAGGAGTACTCTTCAAGTAATGGAGAAAACACTCGAAAGGCGCTGAGATATTTACAAAAAGTGTTACCTTAACCGTGAACCATCCCGAAAACTGGTATCCAATCGGCAAATTAAAAAGAAGCACCTCAAGGAGTGCAGTGTGAATACAACCACACCCGCCTTGCCATGCTTTGCACGCCCGTGGCAGGCACGCACGGCGCGGCTCTGGGGATGAGGCGCGAATTTTGGTAATTATTTTAGGGTAAAATTGGGTTGCGTTTTCAAAGTCGGCGGGCAGCTTACGCAATCCGTTAGCACGTCCGTTGATTGAGATGATAATCTATTCCCTCAGTCTGATATAATTCAAGAACTGATAAGATTATTCTGTGGAGCAAATCGTGTTTGTTCGTATTCTAAACAGCTTGCGTGAAAAAGTCCGTACACGTCAATATATAATGACTTTGCACGCAGAAGAAGAAATGAACGATGACAATTTGTCCATTTTTGATATTGAAAGTGGTATTCTTACCGGCAAAATAGTGGAACGGCAAAAAGATAAAGTTACATCAGAATTGAAATATCTTGTAGCGGGAAAAGCATTGACAGGCGACATCATCACTGTGGTAGCCAAGCTCAGTGTGACAGGTAAATTAGTCATAATTACCGTATGGCGTGAGTGAAAAAATGAAGAAATTAATTTGTGATAATTGTGGAGAAAGCGGCGCGTATATTCGACATGTAACCAGAAGTTATGGGAAAGGCGAAAACTTATTGGTTATTGAAAATGTGCCTGTAGTCAGTTGTCCCCATTGCGGCGAAAGCTACTTAACCGCAGATACGTTGCATGAAATAGAACGTATCAAATTGCATCGCAAGAGTTGGGCGAAAGAGCGAAGTGTACCAGTAGCAGCATTTGCATAGCAGGTCAATTCTCAGGCATGCGTGGTGGCAAGAAATACAATGCCTGTCGTAATTGTTTCAGTAGTCTTGGTAATCTGAAACCGTGCTAACCCTAATTGCACCCGACTCGGCTTGCCGTAGGCATGCACAGCACGCCCTCAGAGTAACGTCCGTATTTCTAGGCGAAAGTTACAAGCAAAGGAAGTTTTGGGATGTCGCCGCCGAGCGGGTGAATACAACGTTGGGTTGCTGTACTTGCTCCCAAAAAGGTTGAAAAATCAATTTCAAAAGGGGAATTATTTGACGTTTTGCATTGTACAAATCTATAGCTCAAATTGAACATCGCATTCATTTTAGATTTGTTTCTAGCAACTGGAATGAACGTATTCTTGACTTTGTGCGTATATAAAGGTACTATACAATTAGATGAATATTTATAAAGTTGATGGCTTTGAATGGGATGATGGGAATATTGATAAAAATTGGATAAGTCATCAAGTATCCAATTTGGAATGTGAAGAAGTGTTCTTTAATATCCCTCTTTTGTTGGCTGACGACACAAAACACTCTCAGTATGAAAAACGTTACTATGT
>JAYELX010000031.1:0-5870 GCA_034717875.1 Chloroflexota bacterium
TTTGTAGCTTTGTGATTAAATTACTAGCTAGTGGATCATGAGCGTGTAGGGTGGATTACTATCCGTCAACACATCGTGAAATAGTCGTCGCAAGCGAAAACCACATCATTATGGTGGGGTTTTCGCGTGATATACGGAAAAAGAGCATACGTGAGAACCAAATATTATAAATGCCCAGCTTGCGGGTCACAGAAATTCATTTTGAAGAAGTGGGAAATATACTGTTCACATTGTGACCTTTCGATTAGTTATTTCATGTTCAACAAATATCGGAAAATATCCAACGAAAAAGCGGTACCTATACCAGACGAACCAAGCGTTAGTAGTTCTTTCATGCAAAATCCGCGCAAAATCGAATGGAATGATCACGTATTAAATTCTTGGGCGTGAAATTGCTGCTCTGTCAACCGCGATCAAATAACTGTTACCAATGTCGTATGAAAATTTTGTAGAAGGGTGGCATTTTTAAATTAAAGCAATTATTCAGATAATAAAACAAACAGCCCTCGAATATTTTCGAGGGCTGTTTTTCTTTGCTTAATTTGGGCAAAAAATGCGACTTTAACCTCCGTCCTTCAGGCGCGCTTTTAGACCTTCGATGGCCGCTACAGGGGAGGGGTCAGCTTGATAAGCCATGGCCAGATAGTAGGCCATATAATCGCCGAAATGCAGCCCTGTCCACAACTGGGCTAGACGTGTTTCTCCTTGCGCATCAAAGAAGTCGCAGTTTAGGCCCTCGGTCGCAAAAATCTCTTTAGTCAAATTTATGCGCAGTTGATTGCGGGGATGATTCACCTCGGAGCGCAGGAAGAAAACCATCGTTTGCCTCAGATTTGCTTTGGGGTTGATAACGCCTGCCAGCGTGTTGTGATCGGCTTCGGGGAGAAACTCGAATTGCGCCCAAGCCTTGGCCAACTCGCTGATCTGGCCTTTCCAGCGTCGGGCTACGGGAGCCATGATCCCTGAGCCCAGCACGGCCACCCAGCGGTCAACACATTGCTTGGCAAAGCTTTTGGCATGATTATGCGCCAGTGATACATCGGGAGTTAAATCAACTTGTTGAGCCTTCATCGCTGAGATAGCATCCTGCACTTCTTCAGCGGGGTCAGCGATGAATCCCAGGCGGCTAAAAACAGCCAGCAATAATCCGAAGGAGTAACCTACCGCCGCGCGGGGTTGGCCCTGGTGGTCAAATTTCCATAAAGTGGCATTTGCCTTAGATGATTTCTCTGATAGTATTCCACCTGTGGTGATCGCCAAAATGCGGCATTCGTTTTCAACCGCGCTATCGAAAGCGGAGAGAGTCTCTTCCGTGTTGCCAGAATGTGATGATGTGATCACCAATGTTTCTGCCCCTTTTGCCCAAGCAGGCAAATCGTAGCCACGATGAACAATTACCGGCCCGGAGCTGATCGGGGCAACATAAGCGGCCAGCAAATCCGCACCGATGGCACTTCCGCCCATCCCAGCGATGATGACACACCTAATCCCGTCCCAGGCTGGCAAAGGGAAGTTCTGCCCTGCCGCCCAGGCGATTCCCAGTTGGTCGGGCAACCCGTCGATTTCGGCGAGCATGTTTTGGGAGTCAATGTTTTTGAATTTATTTGTATTGTCAAGATTCATAGTTTGAAACCTTTTTTGGATTGGGGGTCTCTGGGAACTTACGGGGTAGATTTGACAAGTCACAAATTTCCGCATCTAATTTCACGAATTTGCGCTAATTTTTCTTTTCGCTTCGCTATGCGCACATCCGTGTTGCGTGCCCTTGGGCATTCGTGCTAATTCGCGAAATTCGATGCCAATACTCTTTCTACCCCGTAAAATCCTAAAGAGCCTACCCGATTTACTGATACCTATCCCAGCCCAAATTGCATTGGTGGGGGAATTTCGGCACCGCTAGCAGCTAGATGCCAGATGGTGTAGAGAGCCGCTGCGTTTGTTTCTGGGTTTGCTGCGTAGAGGGGGTGGTAAATGGCCGGGAAAACCTTTGTGATGCCTCGACGCCGGAGTTGTGCCAGGGCGGCAAGTTGTTCTTCAGGGTTGCCTTCTTTCAGGACGCGCAAGAGCATCTCGTGAGCTTGTTGACCGGGGCTGATACCCACCCCGCGCTCCCCGGCAAAGGCGATCAACCATGGGGTGTCGGCCAGTGAAGGCAGGGCCTGAGGAATATGGGGATCGGGTTGGTGGAGTTCTTCGAAAGCTTGGGCCGCCGCGTTTTTGACGACCCATTGAGCATCTTCGATTTGGACTTCTCCAAGAAGCTGGATTGCCCAGGGTTCACCCACTCGCCGCAAGCCAAAGATAACCGCGCGCCGCACCAACAGATCGTCCATTGTGATGCCGTCTTTGAGTGTGGGATAGCCTTCGTCGGGATGGTTGGCGAATGCCTCGGCGGCGGCCCGGCGCGATTCTTCACTGCCTTGCAAGAGTGTGCTGGCGACAGCTTCTAGGGCTGGTTTTGTTCCGATGTTCACCAATGCCAAACATGCAGCTCGGTTAATCATTGGTTGGTCTTCGAGCAATTGAATTAGTCCATTGACGGCTTGTGTATCGCGATGGACGCCACTCCCCAGGGCGGACAGTTGGCGGACACTGGGCTTTGGTGATTTCATCAGGTGCCGGAACAGGGCTGAAATGTTGGGGTCGTTTGTGATTGCCAAACCGGTCAGTACGCGCGAGCGAGTGCCCAGTGGAATAGACTCGTCCTGAAGTATGTTGGCAAGTTTGCTCAAGATGGGCTTTCGCCAGGCCGCGTCCAAACGAATGTCGGGCAGCCAGTGGCTGACGGTCAGCGTGCCGCGCCGGAGCGGTTTGTCACTTTGGGATAATAGCTGATTGGCTTGTTTGCTAATATCACGATGGGAGGCGATATGGTGGATGGTCATGTCTTTGAGCGGCCATGAAGGTTGGGAGAATATCTCGTCGTCAAGAATCTGCCCGGCCAAGTAGCTGGCTATCAGGGGGTGTACAAAGCCTAAACGGTTATCAGCGCGCGGGATCAGCAGCCCACTTTGGGTCAGGTCTGGAAGCACGCGGGGAACAGTAATATCTTGGGGCTGAGATGATGCTTCGGGATCAGAATCCGCCGCGGTTTTCCAGTCATTATCAATAGATTCCGGAAGTATTTCCGCCCCCCATTTTTTTGCATCTTTGTAGGTAAAACTTGTTCTCATGGATATGATCGCCTGAGCAGCGAAATTTTGCAGTGCGGCGCGGGCTTTGGGAATGCTTACTGACATGCGTCGGAGATAGGCCTCCAGCGCGTCGGTGGCGTTGGGGCCGCGAATATCTCCCGCGTAGGTTGCCCAAATTTGGAGGCTGAATTCCAGGGGCGAGGGGATGGGGTTTCGGTTGAGCAGCCAGCCATTGAGGATTAGAGGGTCAACGTGGACGTAATTTTCTTGAGGCTCTGTGTCTATGTGCTTGCTCCACATATTGGCCCATTGTTTCGCAAATTGGGCTTGCTGACGGGGGCTCCAGGTGGCCATTGGGATGGGTATGAACCCCAGCTTTGGCAGGCCATCGAGATGATTAGCTGCGGCAGCGACGACAGCATGGCTGCGGGGGTACTCTCGCAGCAGGGCTTGGAGATAGTTAATTGTTTCGGTCAGTGGCTCCGGCGCGAGTTCGTCCAGGCCATCGAGCAGAAGCAATGCTTGGCCACCTTCGAAGGTGGTTTGCAGGAAGTTGGGCAGACGCGGCAAACTTAGGGTGGATGTGTATACTGCAACGGCATCAGTCAGGCCATTGATGGGCGATTCGTCTTCCTCGATGGGCAGATTGAGATCGGCAGCGTGAATCAATATCGGGATGAGATTGCGAAGTTCCTTACTTTCGACTTCGCGGCGGGATATTCGAGAGGCCAGGTGTGCCAGAGCAACGGTTTTTCCGCTGCCCGCCGGGCCAATGATGGCGATGTTTAAACCTCCCTGAAGTGCTTCTTCCAGCGATAGTGTCTGCGCACCATAGATCGAAGCGAGTTGTGGGCAATCGGGCATGTAGGGGATAGTTTGACTGACGATGTTATCGGTGGGATGGGTTTCCTCTGGCGCTAATAATATCGGCGGTGCCAACAAACGTGGGGATATGATGATTTCGTCGAGGGAAAAAAGAGGTGCAGCCAGGTGAAGCCCCTGGGCGTGCTTGAGCGTGTCGGTACGATGGCGCTGTTCGATGTTGGCTTGAAGTCCCTGTTTGGTGGATTGGAATAGTTTTTTGATTCCCTTCCAGATGCGGTCGAGATAAGGAAGTAGTCGCGGCACCAGCCACCAGAATAACGACGCGGCCAGAAACCCGATCCAGAAGGAAATGCGCTCGATGCGTAGGTTGCGAAAGAAGTTGAACATAGATTCATTTACTCGGTGTAAAGAATTCTCCCACAGGTGCTGCAGTGGTTGATTTGATTAGGGGAGCGAGAGGCCTGGTAGATTGCTGTGCCCAGGGTGGCGCCGCATGCTGAACAGGCGCGATTTTGCACTTTCGCGACGGCAACGCCGTGTCGTTTTTTACGCAGATTTTCGTAGTTTGGCAGGTCGTCGGGATTTGTGTTCGCGGTCTGACTTTGCCGCTGGACATTCAAAGTTTCGACATCGTTTTTGATTTGCGTTTTTTCCCCTAAGAGCAGCGATTTTTTTGTTTCCCATTTGGAGATAGCTTGATTAAGTTGGTCTTGGGCCTGATCGTGTTTTTTTTGGGCTTCGTCCACCACTAGCATGGCCTCGAGCTGGCGTTCTTCTAAAGTGTCTAAATAACGTTTCAGCGCAGCGGCTTCATCTTGAATATCTCGCAATTCTTTAGGATTGCTGACTTTCCCGCTGTAGAGTCGTGCCTCTGACTGCTTGATTTTATGACGTTGATCTTGTACATCTTGTTCGGCCAGGCGCAGGTCTTTTTGTGTTTCTTGCAATTGTACCTCTACGGCCTGTGCCTTAAGGCGAGCTGCTGTTAGGGCCTGGTCATCTGCAAGTGCGGCTTTGATTTTTTGCAAACGTGCTGCGTGCGCATCTAATTGGCTATCAATTTGTTGTAAGCGATAAAGGTTCTCCGGGCGGCTCATAGTATTTCCCTTTGACGGGCTACGTGTTCGAGAATGGATAGTGGTAAAAAGTTAGGGGATAAAGGTTTTTGCACGAGGTGACAGTCACCTATAAAATCGATGTACAATCTGAATCATATTGCTAACCAACGTATTTTCTATGACAAGACACTTTCGAAGGTGACTGTCACCCAGCAATTCCCGATATGGCTCACACAAACTGGATAGCGATGGTCTCCAGACCGAGCGGCGGTCAATTCAAGCTGTTTTTAGAAAAATGACTTGCAAATTAGGTCAAATAGGGAATTGCTGACTGTCACCTGTGTTCATCACCACGATTAGTTTTGACGAGGTGCTGGCCACCAATTTCATTACAAAGGTGAGCAAACAGGCAGTGTTGAAATTATAGATGCGGTTGACCCAGAAGGCAAGGGAGAGATGGGTTACAATACTGGTATGCGCTATAAAGAGATAAGTTGGTTCCCTGTAATTATCGTTATCATCGTATTGATTGCTGTATCTTACCCATACATTTACGCCGCGCGCGCGGGTGGGGGAGAGTATGTATTTGGCGGATTTTTGCTTAATCCTTTGGATGGAAATTCTTATTTAGCCAAGATGTATCAAGGTTGGAGCGGAAGCTGGCGTTACCGGCTGGCGTTTAGCGCGGACCCGGGGGAGGGTGCGCATTTATTCTTGTTCTACTTATTCCTGGGACATCTTGCCCGCGTGCTGGGCTTGCCGCTGCTCTTGGTTTTCCACGTCGGGCGTCTTTTTGGCGCGGCCATTATGCTGTCGGCAATGTGGCGGTTTTTTGTGGCTCTATTCCCCAAAA
>JAYELX010000032.1:0-6574 GCA_034717875.1 Chloroflexota bacterium
TTTTATTAGTTGGGGAGTGATTTATTCAAGAAATGGTCAGATTCGCCTTGACTTATTATACTGCTAGCAGCAATTCCTGATATGGCATACACAATCTTCCCTCACCCTAACCCTCTCCCAAAGGGAGAGGGAACTGTCCCCTTTTCCCTTTGGGACGCCACGTTAAAAGCGCGCGAGGTGAAGTGTGCAAACCAAATGATAAGGTTCTTGAGTTTACGTAACATAAACCCAAGAACCTATGTCTATCAAATTAGGCGTTGCTGAATTCGCCGTCGACGATGTCTTCGTCACCATTGTCATCGGAACCAGATTGCCCACCGGGAGGAGGGCTTTGCGGGCCGGCGGGGCCAGCAGCTCCAGCTCCGGGCATAGGGCCAGCCCCCGGCTGCTGTTGATAAGCGGCCGCACCGATTTGCTGAATCTCTTTGCCCAACTCATCGGTCACACGGGTAAGCGTCTCTGTATCCGCGTTTTCGTCTTCCAAAACCTCTCGAACTTCTTTGATTTTTGCCTCGACTGTAGTCTTGACCTCATCGGGGACTTTATCGCCCATGTCTTCCAATGCTTTTTCAGCCGAGAAAGCCATATTGTCGGCCTTGTTACGGGCTTCGATGGCTGCCTTGCGCTTGGCGTCTTCATCAGCGTGTTTCTCGGCATCTTTGCGCATTTTTTCGACTTCGTTTTTGGATAAACCAGACGAAGCTGTAATGGTAATGTTCTGACTGTGGCCGGTGGCCTTATCCTGTGCTGTGACTTCGAGAATACCGTTAGCGTTGATGTCGAAAGTCACCTCGATTTGAGGCATACCGCGCGGGGCTGGGGGAATACCATCTAAGATGAAACGTCCCAGCGATTTATTGTCTGCGGCCATGGTTCGCTCGCCCTGGAGCACATGCACCTCAACTTGAGATTGGTTGTTTGCAGCCGTGGAAAAAACCTGACTTTTGCGGGCTGGGATGGTGGTGTTGCGTTCGATCAAAGCAGTGGCTACGTTTCCTAAAGTTTCGATCGATAGTGTCAATGGAGTTACATCCAATAAGAGAATGTCCTTGACATCGCCGCCCAAAACGCCTGCCTGAATGGCAGCACCAATGGCCACAACCTCATCGGGATTGACGCCCTTGTGAGGTTCTTTCCCAAAGAATTTCTTCACCGCTTCTTGTACTGCGGGCATCCGCGTCATACCACCGACCAAGATCACCTCGTTAATTTCGGTAGGCTTCAAACCGGCATCATCCAACGCTTGCTTCACTGGACCAATCGACCGCTCGACCAAGTCGGCCGTCAACTGCTCCAATTTGGCGCGGGTCAGCTTTACGACCAGGTGTTTCGGCCCGGTGGAGTCGGCTGTAAGATAGGGCAAGTTGATTTCAGTCTGCTGCAAGCTCGAAAGCTCGATTTTGGCCTTTTCTGCCGCTTCTTTGAGTCGTTGTAAAGCCTGACGATCCTGGCGCAGGTTAATGCCGTACTCTTTATGGAACCCGTCGGCCAGATGATCTATGATGCGCTGGTCGAAATCATCGCCGCCCAAGAAAGTATCACCGCTGGTCGAACGTACCTGGAAGACACCTTCGCCGACATCCAAAACCGAAATGTCGAAAGTGCCGCCGCCCAGGTCATACACAGCGATAATCTCATTTTGCTTCTTGTCCAATCCATAAGCCAGCGAAGATGCGGTTGGCTCATTGATAATGCGCAAAACTTCCAAACCTGCAATTTTACCGGCGTCCTTAGTGGCATTTCGCTGTGCATCGTTGAAATAAGCCGGGATTGTGATAACGGCCTGATTGACATTTTCACCCAGGTAATCTTCGGCATCAGCCTTGATTTTTGCCAGGATCATGGCCGATATTTCTGGGGGCGAATATTCTTTGCCATCCAGCACCACGCGCAAGTCACCGTTGGATGCCTTGGCAACATCATAAGGGACAAATTCCCTTGCCCGTACCACTTCGGGGTCGTCATATTTACGCCCCATGAAACGTTTTATCGAAAAAACCGTATTGGCAGGGTTTACCACAGCCTGGTTGCGGGCTGGACGTCCTGTCAAACGTTCGTGATTTTTATTGACAGCCACTACAGAGGGGACCAACCGTTCACCTTCAGCAGAAGGGATAATAGTCGGTTCTCCACCTTCCATAACAGCCGCCGCGGAGTTAGTCGTGCCTAAGTCGATTCCAATAATTTTTGCCATAATTTTTTCCTCCAAATGTTATTTATACAGTAATGGTTACATTACAAGTAATGGAGTGTTCCACCGCAGAGTGGATGGAACAAGATATCACTTGCTTTCTTACCACCACTATTTATGCTGCTATTCGAACCATCGCCGGGCGCAAAACCCGATCACCAATTGTATAACCTTGCTGCACTACCTCGATAATCTGATCACTTTCGTGTTCATCACTATCGGTTTGGGCAATTGCTTCGTGCTTATTGGGGTCGAAAATCTTACCTTCCGCGTCCATGGGGGTGATCCCCTCAGCTTCTAAAATGGAAAGCGTCTTACGATAAATCAATTCGATTCCCTCGGCCCAATCGGCGCCATCGCCTGCGTCCGGGCGGTTTTTGAGAGCGCGATCCAAATCATCGATCACGAGTAGATATTGTTTGACTATATCTCCAGCCGCATTTTGATAAATTCGTTCGCGTTCTCGTTTTATTCGTTTTTTATAATTTGCAAACTCAGCGCGAGCTCGTTGCCAACCGTCCAGATATTCATCGGCCTGGGCCTGGCTCTCTTCGAGTTTTGATTGTAGATCACTGATTTCCTCGGGGGATAATTTAGCATCCGGGGACGCCTCCCCACCATCAAGGGAATCCGTTTCCCCCGCGGGAGCATCAGACTCCTTTGGGTGTTGATTCTGTTGCATGGAGGGGGATTCCCCTTCGTGGTCATCATCATTCAAAATATCTTTGGTATCCTTCTTATTTTTCTTGCGCATTCTATCCATCGTACCTCTCGTTTGATAACGTATCACCGACCAGGTCGCTGAGTAAATTGGCAACAAATTGGACGGTGGAAATTGTGTGGGCGTAGGACATGCGGGTGGGTCCGAGCACGCCAAGCGCACCGCTGGCAACGCCGGGAACGCCATAACGAGAAAGCACTACTGCGCACTCGCTCAAGTCTTCCCAGGTTCCCTCGCCGCCAATAAGCACGTGAATGCCGCTTGTATCGGGCGATAGCACGGTTTCTAAGAGCAAATTCTCGAGTTGAGAACGTTCTTCCCAAAAACGAAGTGTTCGGTGAGCAACGCTCGGCTCGGAGAACTCTGGCTCTGTCAAAACATTGGCTAGTCCATCTCGGTAAAAGTTGCCAGTCAGAACATCGTCTATGCTCCGCATTGCATCGACAGCTAATTTCAAAATGTCTTTCTTGAGATCGTCGTCCACAAGTTTGATATTCTTGCTGATAGCATCAGCGTCTTTTCTGTATGCAACTTTGTTGATCCAAGCTGTGACTGCGTTTATGCTTTCTTGTGAAAAGGGTTCACTCAATTTCAATAATTGTTGATGAATTTTACCGTCTTCGAGAACCAAGACCATCAAGGCTTGTCGACCGTGCGTGCTGATCACTTCGAGGCGTTTCAAGCGAGCTTGTTGGGAATGAAGCGAAGTAACCAACGAAGCCCCGTGGGATTGTCGCGCCAGCACCGACGCGGCCAGCCGTATCCATTGATCAATGTCGCGGCGAGCTTGATAGAACTGATGCTGAATGGTTTGCCGCGTCTCCGAGGGCAGGGATGTGTGTCCCATTAATTGGCTAACAAAGTAGCGATAACCATCTTCAGTTGGAATACGTCCCGCCGAGGTGTAGGGTTGTTGCAAATAGCCTACATCGGTGAGAAAGGCCATCTCGTTGCGAATAGTGGCAGAGCTGTATTCCAGGTGATAATTATCCACCAGCCGTTTGGAGCTGATCGGCTGCACCTGTTGCACATATTCTTGAATAACCAGGGCCAGGATAATTTTTTGTCGTTCGCTTATCTCACTCATAATTTTGCGTTTTTTTAGCAGTCGTACACTACGACTGCTAAAATCCGACCCAAATCATATCATGCAGAATAGCACGCGTCAAGAAATGGGGCATTTGGGGTGTTGGTTCTTATATAAAATTAATATTTGGCCATCTAATAATTTCGAGGCTGGTGTGCGAAATTCACCTATGTAGATTGGATCACCAACCGACGGAGGTCGGTTTTGCAGCCAGGATCGATATCGCCAACGGCGTGCATGCCGAGGCAAAATCGATTGTGCTGTTTGGAGGGGGTAAATAGCCACCGAATGAATTCGGCGGCTGGTAGGGGAAACGTGTTCGAACGCGTTTGTGGCCACCGAATGAATTCGGTGGCTGGCACGGGAAACGTGTTCAAACACGTTTGGGGAGCAAGCGGCGAAGAGCAGCGCGGAAATCTGGCGGATAGGGTGCCTCGAAACTCTTGTTTTCCCCCGTATGTGGGTGTTGGATGGTCAATGATACGGCGTGCAGGGCTAGACGGTCGATCAGCGGCGATATTTCACCCGTCCCGTATAAGGGATCAGATAAAACCGGATGACCTTGACTGTAGAGATGAGCGCGGATTTGATGCCTGCGCCCTGTTTTTGGGGCCGCTTCCACCAACGCATAATCGTTGAACTGCTCCAGCACGCGCAGATGGGTGCTGGCGGACTTGCCGCGGCGATGATCAACGGCTGTGCGATTGCGGTGGCCAACGTTGGTCCGCAGCGGCAGGTTCACCAATTTTTCATCCCAGCGCGGATTCTTAGTCACCAAGGCATGATAAGTTTTGGATATATGCCGATTGGCAAATTGAGCGTTAAGTGTGCGATGGGCGTCGGCATTGCGCGCCAGCAAAATGACCCCACTGGTCTCGCGGTCGAGGCGGTGGACGATCCACAAGCGGCCAAAATCGGGTTCCAAAACGCTGCGGAGATGCGGCAGGGTTGCATCATAGCCATCGGGTAAAGAGAGCAGCCCGGCGGGTTTGTCGATTACTAGCAAGTGGTCGTCTGAGCAAATGATAATGTCTTCAAGATTAATCATTTTGTAGTTGCTTAAAAGATTATTGGTTTACAAAAAACAGTTCGCTTATCATTTAGTCCGAATGGACTTTGCACTATTATCACGGTCGGTTTCGCGTAGCCTACTATTAGGGCATCGCCGTGCGGGCGTGTTCTTACGAACCTAGCAGAATCAACAATTGTTATATAAAATCAATACAATTCGCGGTTAATCACTCCCGCACGGGCGTTAACGCACCGTGCTAAATCTACGAAGCCCGTACGGGCTAGCACTTTGCATACCCTTTGACATTCGTGCCAATTTGTTGAACGAACATATAAAACCCGAAAGAGACACCCGCTTAAGCGGGCTAAATAGCACCACTAACATTTTGAGCAATTACATCATTTTCGCTCGCCAAATCAAGAAACAGGGATTAGTTTCTCGGGCTGCTTCTCTCGGACTCGCGTTATTGCCAACCATGCCAAAGCCATGAAGACTGAACTGAATAGCCACAACCAACGGTATTGATCACCGAGGCTGTCGACTAGCGCACCGCTGAGCACTGGTCCTAAAATGGCCGCTGATTGCGAGGCAAAATAATACAATCCAGTATAGGCGCCGATTTTGTTTTCGTCACCGTGATCATAAACCAATGGCAGGCTATTGACGTTGACCAATGCCCAACAAATTCCACCCAACACCAGAATAATGGCGAAGCTGATCGATTCCTGGATCAAGAAATATCCAGCCCCGAATAATAAGACCAATCCGGTCAGGCCAACTTTTATGGTACGGCGGCGGCCAAAACGGGTGGCGATAAGCCCGCTGGGGAGCGCAAACAAAATGAACGAAGCTGCGAACATGGTAGTATAAATGGAAGCTTTCCCCGGGGACATTCCCAGTGTGAAGACGGCGAAGGATGATAACCCGGTCTGCAAGGCTTCGTAGGCCATGAACCAAAGCAAGATTGCTAACAACACGAAAAAGCCGCTGCGATCATCGCTTTGCCAGACTGCTCTAAAGTTGTTGATGAAGCTGCTCTTTGCCGTATCTTTGGCTGCGTTGATCCGCTCTGGCTCTTTGACGAAGCGAAGGGCTATACTGGCCATAACGATCATTACAAGCGAGCCAGCCACAAAGGGGGCCGAGCGTCCAAGTTTGTCGAAGAGAATGCCGCCGCCAAACAAAGCAATGGCCGCACCGACTCCCCCCATCAAATTGATGATGCCATTGGCTTTGCTGCGCTGCTCAGTGGGAAATAAATCCCCCAACCACGCCACCGTCGGTGACCGAAATAGAGCCATACCGAAGTTCGTAATGAGGATAAAGATCATGATGGCAAAGACCGTGTTCGCCAAGGGAATAAAAACGAAGGCCAGAGCCGCGATGGGCAACCCGACCATGATCCAGGGCTTGCGGCGTCCAAAACGGTTCCAGGTTTTATCGCTTTTGGCACCGGCCCAGGGCTGCACGAAAACGTTGATGATATTATCCCAAGTCATCACGAAAAAAGCCAGCGTAGGGGTCAAGCCCATGCCAACAACGTCAGGAAGCTTGCGCCCAGCT
>JAYELX010000032.1:6674-10749 GCA_034717875.1 Chloroflexota bacterium
TCCAACAAGCCATTGGCATGTGAGTCTTTCTGTGGTGCCTCAGGGTCTCCCAATACGCCGGGGATTAAACGCGAAACAGCGTCTATCAACACGAGGGCCGGCAGCTCTCCACCGGTGAGAACGTAGTCACCAATGGAAATCTCGTCGGTGACCAGGTATTGGCGCACACGCTCATCGATTCCTTCGTAGCGTCCGGCGATCAAAGCCAGACGAGGGTATTCGGCCAGCTCGTGCGCCACTTTCTGTGTGAACACCCGCCCCTGGGGGGTGAGCAATATCACTGGACAGGCGGGCGGTGCGCTCAACACGTCCTCCACCGCAGCGAAAATCGGCTCGACCTTCATCACCATGCCGCCGCCGCCACCGTAAGGGGTATCATCAGTGACGTGGTGCTTGTCCGTCGTCCAGTCACGGATATTGTGCAAATAAAACTCAAGCAAGCCGCGCTCATGGGCTCGTTCGAGAATGCTGCTATGCAAATAAAGTTCCAGAGTTTCTGGGAAGAGGCTAAAGACGTCAAAACGCATGTTGACATTATAGCCGAAGTGAGATGATTGGTCTAACTGAATTCTACCGCTCTCCTCAATCCCCCCGCCGCCATCGAACAAATTCGAGGCTGGTGCGCGAAATCCACCTGCGTGGATTGAGTTCCCAACAACACTTGCGTAGTAGCCGTTCACTTCCCACCCCCCTCAATCCCCCCCTCAATCCCCCCCGTCGAATAAATTCGAGTCTCATGTGCGAAATCCACCTGCGTGGATTGAGCGTGTCAATGGCTTCGGCGGTTATGGAAAACCGCCCTACGTCTATTTTGTGTTGGTTGGACGCCTGCGACACAACGCTTTCGCATTGATAATGATGATGGTCATTTGCCCCAACCCCAAAGTAACAGTATAATTCAGTCCGAAAATACGGGTCAATGGAAATTGGATGGAAGCACGATCCGGGCACTCACTCTACTATGCGAAGACCCAGAAACCACTATAATCTTAATATTCTTTTTGGAGGCTAAACTATGGAAACCCCTACATTTGCCTATTTTCAAGGCAAGATTGTACCTTATACTAAAGCCAAAGTTGGAGTATTAACACACGCACTGAATTATGGAACCGGAGCCTTTAGCGGCTTACGAGGATATTGGAACCAGGATAAACAGCAACTATATCTCTTCCGCCCTTCCGACCATTACAAAAGGCTTTTGAACTCGGCGAAATTACTGTGCATGGAATTCGAGCACACGCCGGACAAGCTAACAAAAATCACACTCCAACTCCTGCGCAAAGAGGGCTACAAGGAAGATGTCTACATCCGGCCGCTAGTATACAAAGCTAACGAGGGAATTGGTGTCAGGCTGCACGGCTTGATCGACGAAATCAGCATTGTCGCCCTTCCCTTCGGCCATTATGTAGCCAACGACACAGACGCTCATGTAACCTTTTCATCTTGGCGGCGAGTGGACGATAATGCCATTCCAGCACGCGGCAAGATCACTGGAGCCTATGCCAACTCCGCCTTCATCAAAACCGACGCATTGCGGGCCGGATTCGACGAAGCCCTGGTGCTTACCCAGACTGGACACGTATCCGAGGGTAGCGCAGAGAACATCTTCATGATCCGCGACGGCGTGCTTATTACCCCAACAGTTACAGAAAACATACTCGAGGGAATTACCCGCCGCACGATCATGCACTTAGCCGAGAACGAATTGGGCATTCCCGTCGTAGAGCGTCCCATCGACCGCACCGAGGTCTATATTTGTGACGAACTTTTCCTCACCGGCACCGCCGCGCAGGTCACCGCCGTCACCAGGGTAGACCATCGCCTTATTGGCCGCGGCTGCATGGGGCCATTCACAACTCGCATTCGCGAAACATTCGACAATATCGTCCGCGGCAGACTCGACAGCTATCAAGACTGGAACACCCCCGTCTACGAAAAATAGCATATATACCAAGATAATTGTATCATCTCAATATTTCGGGGTGCTGGAGCCGGTCTGGCCGCAGGCCCGCCTATGGCGTGACCGTGCGACTGTGCGTACGTGACTCGGTCGTGAGACCGGTCACAGCAGTTAGAGATTCTTTGTACATATAGAAATATATCCCTATTCTTTGAGATGATACAGATGGTCCACAAGAAAATTTTTGAAAAAGGTGACAGTTACTTATAAATTAGCCATACACCTTAAATCGTATCGCTCAACCAGCGTGTTTTCTTAACATAACGCCTTGGTAAGTGACTGTCACCTGTAGTCATAATTACTATCTACCCGACACCCGCTGGTCAAAGGTCATGTTAAAACTCGATATCGACCCCGTGTCGTTTCAGCGACCGGAGGGCGATGCCAACATCTTTAGTTTCACCTATTTTGGAATAAATATCCCCGAGGATGGATTGCGCTTTTCGAGGATTAGAGGCGGCCCAAGCGCCAGCCACTGTTCGAGTTAAAACCCAAACGTTGAGTGGGGATTCCGTTACCCAATCGGCCAGCAAACCCCAAACAGATGTAGCAAAACCGGCCTGCGCGATCTCTTGTAAAGCATCGACTAGAGCGGCGCGCACATCCGCATGGGAATCTCTTCCCAGGGGCCCGATCTGCTCGATGACATCTTCGCCATAAGCGGGAAGCAGCGCGGGGGCAAATCCCAAGGCAACGCAGCGCACCTTTGGAGATGAATCGCGCAGCCACGGCCCCATCAAGCCCAGCAACCGCTCCGGGTGGGCATCACCAGCCTCACGCAAGATTTGCCCCACGGCAGTGCGCACCTCAGGACGAGAATCCAGTGCAGCATGGCGCAGCATTCCCACGGTTACATCATTTTCTACCAAAAATCGCTTTGCCAGCGCCGCAGCCCCCACAGCCCGCAGCGCGGTAAGCGAGTCTTTCGTCATCTGCTGAATTCGAACAGCGGGTAACCGCGCCATAATCTGAGCGTTGGGCAAAATAACCTGTTCGATAAAGCCAGCGCCCAGGCGATCGTTAGCGGCCACCTGCGGCAAGCTGCGCAGCCCATCCAACGCCATCTCCACAGATTCCGGATGACCGAGACGGACGGCGGCTTTTATGTCTTTGCGTAGTTCACGGATGCGTGTCTTTTTCATTGTTAGTCTCGTTTAGATCAATTTTAACATAGCTTAAACAGTTGACTGGAATCAAGTACGACGCACTTTCTAAGTGCGTCGCACCTTGAACTGCGTTAGTTATATATAATCGACTTTGCGGGATGGTTCAGAAATACGTATATACTTTTTCCGAAACACATTAGCGCCGGTCGAGTGTTTTCGACTGTAGTTGGGAGAAAATGTATCGAGACCAAGCGCTTCTGGCGGTAAAATTACACTCTGCAACCCGCTTCCTGGGTTTCGATACTCCTCCGCTATCGCTCCGGAACTTAACCGGCGTTCGCTATATATACTTGAAGAGTACTCCTTTAATTTTGCTGCGAATATAAACCATCCCGACTTTGCTTTGCGAAACTGATATGCACCGATTGGTGATTCTGCGCTGCCAATCGGTGTTTTGCTACTTGGGGGATGATTCACAGGTGACTATCACCTCACGCAATAATTTTTACCACCATCGCTACCTGTTTGCTTAACCGAAGCGGTCATCCGACCGCTTTTTTTGCACTTTCCCCTTAGCTTTTTCCAACCAACCAACACGTGCGTCTGAACATTCTCCAAACTCCGGCACATAGGGTTTGATATCCAGCAGCGGCGAGCCGTCGAGAATATCCACATTTTCGATATGCAAGATATTTCCCTCGATCCGCAGCAGCTTGACTACCGACAACCCGATGGGATTCGGTCGCTTGGGGGCGCGGGTGGCGAAAATCCCGCGGGGTTGGGTGTCCATGAAGGGGGTCACTATAAGTTTGGTGTCGTTGACCTGGTGAAAGTGATACAGCAAGATGATGTGCGAAAAGCCGTCCACATCCTGAAGCCCTTGCTCGTATTGGGGCAAAACCTCAACGCTTCCCCGAATACCTTCGGCGCCGGATGGCTGAATCGGCATGCCTGCGATTGCTTTGTGGGCGCTGTGAATGATACCAATGGGGTGGTAATGTATGTCTGT
>JAYELX010000032.1:10849-27352 GCA_034717875.1 Chloroflexota bacterium
ACATCCCCATCCTGCAGCACGTAATCGCGGCTGACCATTTGGCCATCAAAGGCGCTGCTTCCCCACACGCGGGCCGATTTTAGGTTATCCAGAAAATCTTTGTGGACTTTGCCGGCGAACTTCTCCACAGTACCACCCTTTTTCATTACAAAGGGAGAACTGAAATCCGGCTCCTTTCCTGGGGGGCGCGAGTAGACGCGGATGATATTCAGTTTATCAAAGACGGCCTGTCTCAACTGGTCGAGGTTACGCCCTGTCTTGGCGGATACGGGGATCAGGGGAAAATCTCCACCCGCAAGCTCGCAAAGCACTTCGAAATCTCCATCGAAGGATTCATCATCAACTTTGTTGACCACGCCCAAAATCGGTATAAATCTCAAACGCAATCCCCCCTCGCGTTGCTGACGCTTATATTCAGGAATGATGCGGCGTTGATCTAAAATCGCCAGCGTTTCTTCCATCTGCTCGATGGGATAGGTTTGCAAATCCATTACCAGCAGAAGCATATCCGCCCGGTAGATCATGTTGATCAGCTCAGATTCGATGTGTTCACCATTGATGGGAGGAGTATCGATCAACTGGATTTGAACATTATCCACCAGCATCATTCCAGGCGTAGGCCCCCAGGTCGAGAAGGGATAGGAAGCCACTTCCGGCTCGGCGTTAGTCAAGGCGCGAACAAGGGATGATTTTCCAGTGTTGGCGGCCCCCACCAAGACAATTTGCCCCGGACCCTCTACGTCGATATGGTAAGGGGAAACCTGTCGCCCAGTTCCACCTTTACGACTCTCGTCGGCCTTTTTGAGCTTCGAGAGTCGCCGCCGTAAATTGGCCCTGAGATGATCTGTGCCTTTGTGCTTGGGGACAAGGCTGTACATCTCCTCCAGCCAGGCGATTTTCTCTTCGTTGGTCCTTGCCGAGCGAAATTCGTCTTCGGCTTTGTAGTAATTGGGGGGCAGGTTGGTTGGCATAGTTCGTTATCGTTTGTTCATAAATGATCTTCAATAGAATTTTTGGTAGCGGGCACGGCGGTTTCCCCTTGCGGGGACGCAAAGCGGGGAAAACCGCCCGGTAGTGGTTAGATGGTAAATGATGGGCTGAGACATCACAAGTTTCTATGAAGCCATTTGCGGAAAAAACAGGGTAGTAAGAGCAATTTGTGTAACAAAACGAGCGTCTGATGAAAACCTGTGAGGTCTTATCACTTCGGTTGATAACACTTAATCAGCGCTGACATTTTCTGCTAAATCTCGCTTTTGGGCATGAGTGAGTTTTTTGATGGTATATTCGCGGCGTTGGGCGGACGAACGGTCAGGGTGCTGCTCGACATAAACCAAGTGAACCGGGCGGCGCATATTAGTATATCGTGCTCCTCGCCCGGTGTTGTGTTCTTTTACCCTACGTTTGGGATCGGTAGTCCAGCCGGTGTAATAAGTTCCATCGTTGCATTCTACGATATAGCAATAGGATTCAGTCATCGGGTGGTGTTTTTGTACTTGTTCAAAATCAAATTATAAAATAGCAGGTGCATTGCACCTGTTTTTGATGCAATGCACATCTCTATTTCGAGCTGGTTGGTGATTTTCTTCTGCCCAAGCCAAATATGTTGCCAAACAAGCTGGGTCTTTTCGAAGCATCCATGCGCGGGTGGTCGTCCGCAGACCAATCAGTTGCTTGACGTTTATGCCACCAACGCTCGCGCGCCTCACGGGCGCGGTTCAGATGTTCGGCCACGGCATCGGAATCATCAGCGCTGATCTCGTCACGCAGCATTTGCATGGACGCGATCACGTTGCCCAACACGCGGGCGACGTTCTCGCGGTTGAGCAATACTGCGCTTGTCAATGTGCTGGCATCACCAGAGTGCATAACCAAACCAGACGCTTGTGCATAAGCCCGTCCGGTAAATTTTCGGGTCTCCTGCCAGCCCGGTTGATCCACAGTGGCGTCCAGCAATACAGCGCCTATCAGTTGGGGCACAATGTCTGTGGTAGTCATAAATCCATCGATTTCGAGCAAACCCGTAAATAACGGAGATGCGCCAATCAAATGCACCAGGCCAACGACTAATTCGATTGTCTCTGTACTTGTAGATGGCAGCGCGGAGATAGCCATGGGCATATTCTGAAACAAATCTGCTTGGGCCGCGTCGACCCCGGTTTCGTTGGTATGTAGATATTTTGGGTTTATCACCGCTGTCAGCCCCACGTAATGGCAGTTTTCGGGCAGCATTTCACTTACCCGTTGGGCCGTTTTCTGTTTGGCTGGGGCGGTATCCATCAACACTGCCCCGATGCGCATTTGCGGAACGACAATTTCCAAGATTTCATCAATTTGATCAAGCGGCAAAGCCAACAAAATAAGATTGGATTCTTTGACGGCGTTTTTTAGCAGCGCGGCGGTTTTATCCACTGCGCCCATTTTCTTAGCGCGCTTGGCTCTTTTTCTATCAAAGTCGAAGCCGATGCGGTGTATGTTTTCTTTTTGTTCGGCCAACGCCAGACCAAAGGATGCTCCGATTTGGCCTAAACCAATGATAGCGATTTGTGTTGTCATGTTGGTCTCCTGATTGCGGATTTGGGACTAAGTTCTTGTAATCTGTCTTGGAGGTGGGGGGAAGAGTGATGCTGCTGCTGCAGGGCGCTAGGCGAAATGCACCGTGCTAATTTGTTGTACGAATGCACTAAATCCTATCGGGCCGCCCGCTTAAGCGGGCTAGATGGCACCACCAACATAAAGTAGGGTAATATTCTCGATTTGTCAACGAATGAGTAACGAATAAACGAATGACACGGGGTTGTTCGTTTGCTACAACATAGGAGTACTCTTTGAGCATTCGCTTCATAATCGTTGACAAGTTGGTATCTATTCCCCTGTAATATGGAGATGATAGCTTTGTTTTGCGTGGGTTCGGTCGGATTAGCAATCCGACCTACTTTATGGATTGGCAATGTCGGATGCACGACCTACGAGACGGTTTGGTAGTCTAATTAACTTGTTGGGTAAAAATGAAGCTTTGCTTTGTTCGGGTTCGCTCGGATTAGCAATCCGACCTACTTTACGGATTGACAATCCGTTTTACTTGGCGGATTATCAATCCGCGTTACTTTTTGTTGTCTGCTTTTTGGAGCAGGGATAGCGAGTTTGTTTCGTCGGGTGGGGAGTCGCTTTGATGGCGGCGGATTAGGGATACGGCTGCATCAGTGCAACCCACATCGAGGGCGTATGCTGCTCCCCAATGGGGGTGTTGATGGGCTACAACGAAGGGGCGTTTCCATCCATGCGGGGAACCGCTCCCCCACGCGGTGATCAATCCAGGAAAAAACGCTTTTGCTAAAACAACTATGACCCGTTCCCACAATCGCAGAGGATAACGGATTTTTCCAACATCGTGCAGTAATGCGGCCACAAGTAAATCGGGGTGGGTTTTGCCCCAGATTCGTAGGGTTTTTAGTACGTTGAGGCTATGTGTTTGTTCGCTGGGCTGCATCTGGGTAAAGAGGGCCATCTGTGAGGGGGTAAGCAGCTCGCGGGCAAGGGCAAGATCGTCGGGGGGCGGGGGCTGATTGCGGAGGGCGAGCCAAAATTGTCGGGTGCGGTAGAAAATGGAGGCGGTTTTCATCCAACCAAAACGGCAAATAAAAATCTCAGCGCGGGGCCTAGAATCCAGCCGAGAATGTCGATGCCCAGATAGGGGCCGCCGATAAATAAAACCATCAGGATTATCGAACCATAGGGACGGATGCGGGCTAGAAATTCGGAGCCGGCCGGGGGGAGTATGTAGTCGGCGATTTTGTCACCGTCCAATGGGGCCAGCGGGATGAGGTTGAACAGCATCAGGGATAAGTTAATGATGATGAATTCCAGGAGTATTTGTGAAGGTGAAGGCAGGAGACGATTTGCACTGAGTGTGTAATCTTGATAGGCTTGCTGAATAGAAATTAATTCCAACCGGAACGGTATGGCGGCTAAAATGGCCATCAGGAAATTTGACATCGGCCCGGCTAATGCCACCCACATCATCGCGGCTGGAGAGCGGCGTTTCAGGGTGTAGGGGTTGATGGGCACAGGTTTGGCCCAGCCGAAACCGGCCACGATCAGCATCAGCGATCCCACCGGGTCCAGGTGAGCGAGCGGGTTCAGGGTCAAACGCCCGTTCATGCGCGGCGTGGTATCCCCGAATTGATCCGCTACCCAGGCATGAGCGAATTCATGCACCGAGAAAGCGGTCAGCAGAACGATTGCACGGGAAATTAGGGTCGAGAAATTTAGACCAAGCATTAGTACCTCCAAGTGGAAATTATACCACGTGGTCGGAGTGGTCGGAGGGTCTGAGTGGTCTTAGTGGTCGGGAGGTCTGAGTGGTCGGGTGGTCGGAGTGGTCGGGGTTGGGGGGAATCACTCCCGCATGGGCGTTAACGCACTTCACTCCCTCTATCGCAAAAGGTGACTGTCACATCACTCCCGCACGGGCGTTAACGCACCGTGCTAAATTTACGAAGCCCGTTCGGGCTAGCGCCGATCGTCGACCTTCATCGACGCGGGCCCTCGCGTCTATGTGGATGGAACAATATCCGGGAGCACTAAAAGGTTGTTGGAAACCTGCCCCCTCCCAGCCTTCGCGAAGCATATTCGCAGGGATGCCCCCAAATGCCAAGTGCATGGAATTTAGGGAGAAGTGTATTTGTCCTTGTCAGCCACGCCCGGTGATAAATTCACCGGGCTACCAAACAACGCCCGATAAATCGGGCTTGGGAAAATGGTTTCGGAAACGGATAGTCCCTTTCAAGGGGCGCTGTTCTGTAGGACGGAGATTCATCTCCGTCTCCTCCGTCCGATTTTGCCCCGTCCAATTGGGCTGACGAGCTCCCCAAGATGCCACTTTCTTACCACCATTCGTCCGTGATATAATTCCGCTTATGCTTCCAAACCTAAAAATGAACGCGATTGTACGTTTGCGCAAACCCCACCCCTGCGGCAGCTACGAGTGGAAAGTGGTCCGCATGGGGGCAGATATTCGGCTGGAGTGTTTGGGCTGCCAGCGGCGAGTTATGTTCTCTCGGCGTGAGTTGTCGCGGCGGTTGAAGACTATTGTGGTAGAAGACGAATCATGAGCAGATTGTATTTGGTGGCAACCCCCATTGGCAATCTCGAAGATATTACTCACCGTGCTTTGCGCGTGCTGGACGAAGTACCCCTGATTGCCGCTGAGGACACACGTCAGACCCACAAGCTGCTCGCTCATTACAAAATCGAGACTGTACGCGCGCCGATCAGCTATCACGAACACAACAAAAAGCGGCAATTGAAGAAGATTCTCTCCGCACTGGATGATGGCGATGTAGCCCTGGTCTCCGATGCGGGCACGCCGGGCATCAACGATCCGGGCTACAGGCTGACGCGCGCGGCGGTGCAAGCCGGCCACACCATTTGCCCCATTCCCGGCCCCAGCGCGCCCCTGGCGGCCCTGATCGCCTCGGGGCTGCCCACCGACGCCTTTCTCTACCAGGGATATTTGCCGCGCAAATCAGCGCAGCGCAAAAGCGCATTGGCCGATGTGGCCTCACTTCCATACACGCTGATATTTCTAGAAACGCCCCATCGTCTTTTGGATTCTTTGGACGACCTGCGGGAAGTACTCGGTAACCGCGAGATAGCCGTAGCCCGTGAGTTAACCAAACTCTATGAGGAGATATTCCGCGGAAGATTGGAAGAGGCTTGCGCTTATTATGCAAAAAATCCACCCCGCGGCGAAATCACGTTGGTGGTTGCAGGTGCTCCCGATGATGCTGGTAAGTGGTCGGAAGCGCGTTTAGACGCCGCAATCAAAGTCGCTATCAGCGAGGGGGGCAAGCCATCGAAAATAGCGCGGCAACTGGCGAAAGAGTCTGGGTGGCCGCGGCGAGAAGTATACGATCTTATTATCGAACTGAAGTAAGTGTCAGGGGGCAGTGGATCAGGTATTCCCGCTGTGCGAAGGTCCACGCTGTGCAAATGTCCACGCTTTGCGAAGGTCTCCTGACCTGTGCGACCCACGCTCGAGCAATCATTCACTCCCCCACCTCAATCCTCCCCCGAAGGGAGAGGAGGCTGTTTGCGTCCACACCGCAATCTGCAATCGAAAGGCGGGAATGGAATCCCGCCTTACTAACTCGATCATCCCTGCTGGAGCCGGTCTCCTGACCCCCGCTGCGCGGAGGTCTCCTGACCTCTCTGCTGTGCAAAGGTCTCCTGACCGAGCACATCTCGTGGCTTAACGCAGAGACGCAGAGTCGCGGAGAAAGGATTAAAAATATCTGAGTCTTTTATATCTGCTTTCGTAGTCAGGCATGCAGCAGAATGGCGTGGTTACATATTAATCAGGGAGTTCCATCTATGCCCGCAAAAATATAACAACGAATTTTTAGGATTGACCGAATTCAAGCCTGGAAAATTCGACTACTTTGCATGCCTTCGGCAAATCCCACCGATTCGTTGTTATGTTGGGGTACGGTAAACCTTAAAAACGATGCCAATTTTAGAACTGAACAACCCTGCCCTGCGAACTCGGTCGCAAGTACGACGTTGTCGACGTAGACACGCTTAGAAATCGTGATTAAATATCTTTCCCACTTCCAAAACCAGACCCGAAGGGTTTCCGTCAGAATCACATCAAAAAGTGGGCTTAAGCTGCTCGAAAGTTCTGATTTTCACAGCAGTGTTTAAAAACCCTTCGGGTCTTGCGGGCAAGTTATTTCATTTCCGTTCCTTAGTATAAATTTGAGCTATGACAAAAAAACATCCCCCCATCTGCGATTACGAAGGTTCTGATTATCAGAGTACATTCTGGGACGAGGGCGGGCGCGCTTACGAAGACCAGGCTGAGAATGTGGCTTTGCGACGTCTATTGCCTCCCAGCGGCAGGTTGGTGCTCGAAATTGGAGCCGGGGCAGGCCGCAACACGCCCCGCTATCAAGGTTACGAACGGGTCGTGCTGATGGATTATTCCCTCACCCAGGTGCAGCAAGCCCAGGAGCGTCTCGGTCACAGCGAGCGTTATATTTACGTTGCTGCCGATGTCTACCGGCTGCCATTTGTGGATACCCTTTTCGATGGCGCCACGATGATTCGGGTTTTGCACCACATCGCTGAACCGCCGCAAGCATTAGCCCAAATTCGGCGGGTGCTGGAGCCGGGGGGAACTTTCATCTTAGAATTCGCCAACAAACTTAATCTCAAGGCCATCGGGCGATATATTCTCCGCCGCCAGGATTGGAATCCCTTCACGCTCGAGCCGGTGGAGTTTGTGCCCCTAAATTTCGATTTCCATCCCAAGACGGTGCGCTCCTGGTTACGGGATGCCGACTTCAGCCTGGAACGGCAATTGACGGTTTCCCATTTTCGGCTTAATTTGCTTAAGCGGCTAGTTCCAACGCGTTTGTTGGTCACACTGGATGCGGCGGCACAGTTCACCGGGGAGTGGTGGCAGCTGACCCCCAGCGTGTTTACAAAATCACTGGCGGTGGGACAAGGTGGTATCTCACCCCCCCAGCCCGACGCATTTTTCCGCTGCCCAGCGTGCGAGAATAATGACTTAACAGAAAAAAACACAGCATTGATCTGCTCCGGCTGCGGCAGGGAGTGGCCTATCGTGGATGGGATTTACGATTTTCGGGATTGAGTTCGAATTTCAGGTATGTTTTATGGGTGCTGGTGAGATGGTAAGTGATAACCAGAGGTGACAGTCACTTGCAAAGATATTTTACGAAGAAAATACGCTGGTTATGCGATATGATACAGGTTGTAGGGCTAATTTATAAGTGACTGTCACCTTGTGCAAAAATCTTTATCACTTATCTTTTTACCACTATCGAGTGATCAAAGTAAAAACATGAAAAACGTGCAAGACTTTGCCAAAAAGATTGCTGCCAATATCGAACGGGTGATTGTTGGGAAGCAAGAGGCTGTCGAATTAGCTGTCATTAGTTTGATCTGTCGAGGCCACTTGCTGATCGAAGATGTTCCTGGGGTGGGCAAGACTATGCTAGCGCGCAGTTTGGCCTGCTCGTTGGGATGTTCGTTCGGACGCATCCAATTTACACCCGATATGCTGCCCAGCGATGTGACCGGTGTCTCTATTTACAATCAGGCCACAAAAGAGTTCGAGTTCCGCCCTGGGCCGCTGATGTCGGAAATTGTTTTGGCCGACGAAATCAACCGCGCTACACCCAAAACGCAATCGGCTTTGTTGGAGGCAATGCAGGAACAGCAGGTCACTGTCAATGGTGTCACGCATGCTTTGGCACCGCTGTTCATGGTGCTTGCCACTCAAAATCCAATCGAATACGAGGGCACGTTTCGTCTGCCAGAGGCTCAGTTGGATCGCTTCTTGATGCACATCAAGATCGGCTATCCCGATGCGGAAGATGAAATAAAGGTGTTGGATCGCCAACAATTCCAGCACCCCATTGATGAATTGGATGCGGTTGTTTCGACGGATGAGATGCTGGCTGCACAAGAGATGATCAAGTCCGTATACGTCAGTCCCCCGGTAAAAAAATATATCGTCAATTTGGTTCGGGCAACCCGGGAGCATGCCGACATTTATCTAGGCTCCAGCCCGCGCGGCAGCCTGGGGCTTTACCGCGCCGGTCAAGCTCGAGCGACGAAGTTGGGGCGCAACTTTGTTATCCCTGATGATATTAAGGCTTTAGCAGAGCCTATTTTGGGACACCGCTTGATTCTGGCCCCAGGGGCGCATTTGCAGAATTTGGATGAGACCAATGTGGTGGATGAGTTGTTGGAGCAGGTCGTCGTTCCGGGAGGGGAGTACGCGGTGCGGTGATGATACTAGCTCAAACCTAAAAAGCTGACGCCGTAAATCAGCATGGTCAGTGCGATGTCGATGATTGTGACGATGAGGTAATATACAACGGTCGACAGCGAGCGCGACCGTCGCCGCCACTCGGCTACAAGTATGGTACAAGCAAATATCAACGCAGGCCCTCCCACACGCAGGGGCATACTCCAAGCCGCGGGGATATCGATCCAGGCTGAAAATGGGGTATATGTTATAAGTGGGGTGAAAGAGATCCATTTCAACAATTGGTATAAAATCAGAGTGGCTATTAAAAATCCCCACGAAAGCCAGGAATCAAGGGATTCCAAATCTCTAACTAATTTATAAATCACTAAAATCAAAAATCCGGGCAACATCCACATTATGCCGATCAGGGGTGCCAAAACCAATGATGCCAAACCTTCGATGAGGCCGGCTAATATAGCTTGAGCGAAATCGGCAATTTGCAACTTGTCCAAATTTTTTCGGGCAATGGCAGCAGTAGTGGCGTAATATATTTCAGAACCAGAATATCCTTCACGCCAGGCCAGGTGAAGGTTTCCGGCGTTATCTGATGCCAGCGCGGGGGAAGATGAAAACAGTTGTGTTTTTACTGCCTGGCTATAACCAATATGCTGCCCATCCCTGAATAAAGTTAGCACGACTTGAGGAACCATTTGGTTGTGATACTCTTGCTTGGCTGTAATGGCTAAAGCAAATTCGCCTCGAGAATTCAGCGCTGGGACTGGGTTGTATACAAATTCGCTGCTGTATGGCGTCGAAACCGGGGGTACAAGTTGCGTCAGGGTGTATGCGCCATCATAGGCTGCATAAGTTTCAAGTATTGTTGGAAGAATTTGGATTGTGTTAGGCTCAACCAATGTGGGTTCGCCCAGTGGGAAGGCGGCAAATTGGGTATATGCGCTGCCTGCCTCTAATCCCGTTTGGCGACGAATTGACCAGGCTGCATAGACCCATTCATCTGTCGTTTCCAACACGGGCCCATGCAACTCATCCGCTCCACTAAGGCGTGGTTTCGATATTAGAATTCCTTCAGAAGTTTCGAATTGAGTATCAAAGCGCTGGAATCGGATGCCGCTTTCCGCCCACCAGGCCATGAAGATGTTGTTGTTTTCTGCGCTAATGAAGGGGTTTTTTCCAGCAGTTGTGATTTGGATAGGTTCGCTAAGCATCTTGCCCATCGAGTCCAAGTGGGTGCCAAAGATTCCATGGTTTGTTTCCCAAACGACGAGTACTCCACCATCAGCATCACCAGCAAGGTGATAGCTTTTCATGTCGATATCCGGTGCGGAAATTGCTTCAGGAGTAGAAAGCAATTTTCCGGTCGGATCCAGCAGCCCGTACCAAAGTGTCCATTTGCCCCCTGAGACCGTTCGGCTTTCCCAGAATGTGTGTATCTTTCCATCACTGGCTGGCAAAATATGAGGGATGCGCACTTGTGAGAATGAAAACGATAAATTGTGCTCGCTGACCGGGGTTGCGGTTTCATCGAGCTGCATGTAATGTAGGGTCTGTTGGGTTTCGGTGGCATATAGCGGCCAGACTATATCGATGAGCTCGCCCTTGTCAGCGGCTATAATGCTTGGGGTTCCAATCGCATCAGCCGCGACACGGAGTCCCCGACTCCAGTCGCTAGACGGTTTCGTGCTGCGCGGATAGGCGGGTGAGCATTGTGTCAGCACTATTGCAAACATGATAGATACGAAAATTATCAATGGACGCTTGTTTTTGAGGGCATTCATATTTTTTTCTTTTAGGTTTCAACTGATAGAAATCGACTCTGTTCTGCCCATGTTTGCTGTATTTGCAAACAAACCTACATCGGTTGTCGGTGAATTTATTTGCTTAATCCATGTAGGTGGATGGCGAACGTGTTCGCACGCACACCAGCCTTGAATTTATTCGATGGGGGGCTGTGTCACTTGTTAACTCAAATTATATATCAATATTAACCTCTAACAAAATCCAAAACATCCCAAGTATTTGCTTGGGATGTTTTGGATTTATACAAGAAGTTTCTTGTATATACTTTTATGCTTTCAAACGCGGGTCGAAGGCATCACGGAGGCCATCGCCCAAAAAGTTGAACGCCAATGTAGTCATCGAAAGAGCCAACGCTGGTGTCAAAATTTGAGTTGGATACGTGCGTAAGGCTTTGACAGACTCGGAAATCATGATCCCCCAGCTAGGGGTTGGCGGGTTCACTCCTAGCCCGATGAAACTAAGAAAGGCCTCTGTAAAAATGTATCCAGGGATAGCCAGTGTTTCATAGACGATTAACGGGCCTAAAATGTTTGGGAGCAAGTGCCGGATGATTATGCGGGTATCGCTGCTTCCAACTGCGTGAGCAGCCTCGACGAATTCCTTTTCTTTATAAGAAAGCACCTGCCCCCGCGCAATACGCGCCATCCCAATCCAGTTTATCAACCCAATTGTTATGAAAAGGAATAACATACCTCCCATGTCATCATTCCATTGCAAAAACATTCCGCCTATTCCGCCTCCATTTCCAGCATTTCTGGCTATAGCTTTGAAATATGTCTGCAGCAAAATAACCACAATCAGAAATGGGAATGCGTAAAGAAAGTCAACTACACGCATCATGATATTGTCGGTTACACCTCCAACATACCCTGCTATCATGCCATATATCGTACCGATAATCAAACTGACGGTTGCAGCTACAATTGCCATAGAAAGAGATACTCGCGCTCCATAAATGGTGCGGCTAAAAATATCACGACCCAGGTGGTCGGCGCCAAGAATATATTCATCCGTAGGTTTAGCATAATTTTCTGCGCCCGCTGGTAACAAGGGGAACATCCATTTTGGGGTTGCATAATTCGCCAGCAAATCTTGCTCAGCATAGCTATAAGAAGTAACGTAGTTAGCAAATATTGCCATCAAAGCCAGAATGATAATGAAAATTGCGCTCACAACCGCCACTTTGTTTTTAACGAGCCGAATCATCGACTCTTCCCAAAGGCTGCGCTCCTTGCGAACAAGCGTCTTATCTTGGCCAAGTTCTTTATCAACCATTTCAACTCCTAATCTATTCTAGAGTTTAAGCCTCTCTAAAAACCATATTTTAGAACGGTTTAATCATAACGAATGCGGGGATCCAACCATGCATATACCACATCGACAATAAGGTTAGCAGTAACCAGTACAATCCCATATACCAATGTAACACCAGTAATAACCTGATAATCTCGGTTGCCAATACTCTGCACGAAGTGTTTACCCATGCCATTCAAGCCAAAAATTTGTTCGACAATAAATGTTCCTGTCAGCAGAGCGGCGAAAGCAGGCCCTAATATCGTCACAACCGGGATAAGACTATTCTTCAACGCATGGACAACAATAACAACGCTCTCTTTCAAGCCTTTCGAGCGCGCAGTGCGGATGTAATCTTCGCGAATAACCTGCAACAAGCTGGCTCTTGTCAACCGGGTTATCGTAGCCGATGATGCTGTTCCAAGCGAAAATACCGGCAAGAGCGCATGCTTGAAGTACTCTATATTCAAGTCGGATAGTTGTGGCAAAAAGCCTAGAAGATAAGGCGGCTTCGCCCCCCACGTAGCAACAGGTAACCATCCCAACTTCAGGGAAAATATCCAAATCAAAACCGGAGCTAGCACTAGATTTGGCACGGAGAGGAAGACCACTGCCAAAAACGTACTCGAATAGTCTAACCAACTATTTTGATTTAAGGCGGCAATAGTCCCCATAGGAATCCCGATCAACACTGCTAAGAGCAAAGACATGAAACCCAATTGTGCAGAAGTTGGCAAAGTGGTGGCGATAATATCATTCACCGATTGTGAACGGTAACGCAAGGATGGGCCTAAATCACCTCGGAGAACTCCACGAGAAGTTCCCTCTGCCCCAAGCACATCATCACCTACAAGATAAGAAAGGAATTGCTTCCAAAGAGGCCAATCCAAGTGATATTTTGCCTCGATATTTGCCACAACTTCGGGAGGTAAACTCTTATCACCAGCAAAGTCAAAGGGGCCGCCGGGAATTGCTCGCATAAGCACAAACGTAAATAAAGTGATCGCAAGAATAACAGGAATAAATCCTAAGATACGCCGAATTATATATTTAACCATTTAAACCACCTTCGTGCTCTTCGAACGAGGAAATTTATTCTTAGTAGTGGGCTGGGGCTTACCCCAGCCCACTGTGTAACATTGGACTTAAAACTTATAGTCCAGTCTTACTACTGATTGAAAGAAGCTCCATGCGGAGATAAATCTCCACATGGAAACTTCCTATAAATGTTAGATTAGTTACCTGCTTTTGCTTCCACGTCAATGGCCCAGTTGAAGAAGTCATTTCCACCAAGCAACGGGAAGTTGCGTGTCAGCCACGGCTTTGTGACGTTCACAATTGTGTAGTGGTAGATCGGGGCGTAGGCAACTTCGTCCGCGGCCAAGATGCGCTCTGCTTCACGATATAGTTCAGCGCGCTTATCAGGATCAGGTTCTTGCCCAGCTTGAGCGGTCAACTCATCAAACTCAGTCAGAGTAACATCGGTGCAGACATCATCTGCGCAGCCACGGCGCAAGCGGTTCGCGCCAGCATCTGCGTTGAAGACCTCATGAGACCAGTTGTTCTCATCGGGATAATCAGCACACCAGCCAAGCCGCCAAACATGTGGCATTTCCTCAAGGGGGGTGTCATTGCCAATTGTGTCCAGATAAACCTTCCACTCCTGGTTCTCGACGCTTACTTCAACGCCCAGCGTGTCAGCCCACATCTGCTGAATAGCTGCGGCGATAAGAGCGTGGCCTTCACTGGTATTGTGCATCAGAGTGACGCCCAAAGCATTGAAGTCTTCGACAGTCATGCCATTCTCGTCCAAGTATGACTGGAAAGCAGCCTTAGCAGCATCTGGGTTATAGGGCAAACCAACATCACCCGGGGTAGGTGCGCCAAAGATTCCAGGAGGAGCAAAGGATGTCGCCGGAATCTGACCGCCCTTGGTCACATTGTCGATCAAGCTTTGACGATCAATCGACTGGACGAAGGCAGTGCGAACACGCACGTCATCGAACGGGGGTTTATTGTTGGTGAAGCCATAGTAGTATGTGCAAGCATCGGGAGCGTTAAGGAACTCTGCACTCAAGACAGGATCTGCTTTGACACGATCAATGTCAGGCAGCGGAACGCCTGTGGTGTCCAACTCATTGTTTTCGTAAAGAGCAAAGGCGGTGGAATCTTCAGTGATCATAACGCCTTCAACGCGTTCGATTTGTACATCATCAGCATTGATCCACAAGGGGTTCTTCACAAAATTCATCTCGCCACCGTGGATCCAGGTTTCCAAGACGTAAGGGCCACTGGTAACAATCAAGCCAGCCTCAGTCCATTTATTGCCCCATTCCTCGATTGTCCACTGGGGCATTGGGTTAGCAACCCACAAGCCTGCAATGGATGAGAAATAAGCAGCCGGGAATTCCAGGGTGAACTGCACGGTGGTATCGTCTAGGGCAACGACGCCCAGATCATCCAGGGTTACGCCTTCTTCGCTAGTGTTGATTGCTTGCGCATTCTTGACTACATAGGTTACGTAAGCATAGTCAGATGCTGTGGCAGGATTAACTGTCCGCTTAATGCCGTAGACAACGTCATTAGCATTAACAAAGCGAGGATTGCCATCCGCATCGGTGACCTGAGTGGTTTCTCCGGTCGAGGGGTTGTAATTCACCCAAGCGATGTCGTCGCGCAAGTTGAAAGTCCAAGTTTGGTTGCCATCTGCATCCTCACCAATCTCCCAATCCGTGGCCAAGTAAGGTGTCACTTTGCCGCTAACGGGGTCAAATTGGGTCAGGCCAACAAACAAGTTCCGGTCTGCGTCAACCGAAGTTGTGTCTGTAGCCAGGGAAGGATCAAGGGTAGGGGGTTCAGTGCCCCAGTTCCAATTAAGGGTCACGGGTTCTTCTACTTCTTCAACCTCAGGTGCAACCTCGACCTCTTTCTCGACAACCACGGTCTCGATGACCGTTTCGCCTTCTTTTTCAACGACGACTGTTTTGATAATCTCGACAGTCTCCGTCTTGGGGGCACAAGCAGCTAAAACAACGCTGAGAACCACCAAAAAGCCAATTACTAAAAATCTTTTAGTTTTCATTTGGATATCTACTCCTTAGGGTAAATTTGAATATTCTAGGATTCATATCACTTTCAACAAAACGTTTTTTTGAGCTGACACCACCTCCTTTCAAATTCAATACGTCTTGATTTGTGCCTTTTCAATATATTGGGGTAAGCAGTCGGAATACCATTCTGACCTACAACTCACACTTTGTGACAGGCAACCCAATGGCCAGGTTTCGATTCACGCCACTCAGGTTCATCCTGCATACAAATTTCTTCGACAACGGGGCAGCGCGTATGAAAACGGCATCCCTTTGGCGGCTTATCAGGGCTGGGTACATCCCCTTCCAAGATGATTCTTTCGCGTTTACGTTCCATAACCGGGTCGGGAATGGGTACAGCAGAGAGCAAAGCTTTTGTATAAGGATGTTGAGGATTAAGATATAATTCGTCGCGGCCAGTCAACTCGACGATTTTACCCAAGTACATCACAGCCACTCGATCAGAAATATGCCGCACCATCGACAAATCGTGAGCGATGAACAAATATGTCAAGCCAAATTGTTGCTGTAATTCCTCTAACAGATTTACTACTTGAGCCTGAATAGAAACATCCAAAGCAGAAATAGGCTCATCGCAAACGATAAACTCGGGATTCAATGCCAGGGCGCGCGCCACCCCAATTCTTTGTCGCTGCCCACCCGAGAATTCATGAGGATAACGGTTAATAAAGTAAGGATTCAGCCCCACCAAACGAAGCAACTCCTTAACACGCTCCCTGCGTTCCTTAGCATTGCCAATGCGATGGACCTCGAGAGGCTCACTAATAATATTTCCCACCGACATACGCGGGTTCAGAGAAGCATAAGGGTCTTGAAATATGATCTGCACATTGCGACGCATACGGCGTAATGCTTCACCGTCAATGGTGGTCAAATCCTCGTCTTTGAAATACACCTTTCCCGATGTAGGTTCGTGCAGCTGTAAAATCGTGCGCCCGGTTGTGGACTTTCCACATCCGCTTTCACCAACCAGCCCCAAAGTCTCTCCTTCGTACACATCAAAAGAGATATTATCAACAGCCTGAACCGCTCCAACTTGGCGTTGATTGAATATTCCTCGTGTGATAGGGAAATGTTTGGTAAGATTCTCGACTTTTAATACTACTTTGTCGTTTTGGCTCATCGTAATTCACCTGTATTGATGTCTATCCAACAAGCAATTCTATGCCCCTTTTTCATCTCATCCAACGATGGGTTTTCGGTAAGGCATTTATCTTTTACATAATCACATCGTTCTGCAAATGGGCATCCCTGAGGCAGTTGAATTAAATCGGGAGGTAACCCTTCGATAGTTTCCAGCTCGGCCCCTGGCTTAGCGTCCAGACGGGGCAGTGAAGCCAACAACGCAGTAGTATAGGGATGCAAAGGATCGCCATATAATTCATCCACCGAGGCTTCTTCCACAATAAACCCCGCATACATTACAACGACACGCTCAGCCAACCCGGCTATAACACCCAAGTCATGGGTAATCCATATCAAGGACATTCCTAATCG
>JAYELX010000033.1:0-5848 GCA_034717875.1 Chloroflexota bacterium
CGAAGAAGAGATTTTCTACACCACCACCGTTCTGCTCCGACGGTTAACGCCCGCTCTGCTGGTTTTGTTATTTGGTGGTTTGTTGTTTTTCTTTGCGGTCAAGCGAATTCGTCTCATCCAAAAAATACCGTCCGATTCGGCTCGTTCCCTGAGCACCAACACGATCTTGATTTATATCGTATTGGGAACACTGCTGTCTTTTGGAATCGGCCTGACGCCACAAGAAGCGGGTTGTGGTGAGGATGTGATTTCAGCTTATGAATCCGGAGGGGCGCATTTGGCAGAATATATCCCCGCGGGATCGAAAATTTATTGGCGCGGGGGATTATCGCCAATCCCTTTGTTGTATCTGCCGGATGTGAAACTTTATCTACCTCAATTAAACGATGGCTATTCCTATCGCCTGGGCGGAGACCCCGATGAGTTAGTCCGCTATGGTTGGTGGAACGAAGAACTTGCCGCGCGATGGAGACAAGAAGCGGATGTCTTCTTAGTGGAAGAATGGCGCGGCGGCATGGAAAGCGAATTCTTCGATGAGGTTTCCCCAACGCAACCGCTGCTCTCTTGCCAACATGGCTCTGAAATCCATATCTATATACGGGAAAAATAAGCAGTATGCAAATTCTGGTCTTGATCTATGAATTCCCCCCCGTTGGTGGCGGCGGCGGGCGTGTGGCTGAGGATATTTGCCGCGGTTTGGTTCAGCGCGGCCACGGTGTGCTCGTGCTAACTTCTCATCTGGAGGGGTTGCCTCGCCAAGAGAATCGTGACGGGATCGAGATTCTGCGCGTGCCGGTGGGGCGCAAGTATCCCTTCGAAGCCGGGTTTTTGGATATGTTTGGCTATATTTTATCTGGCTTTATGCCAGGGTTGCGCCTGACGAAACAATGGAAGCCAGATGTTGTGCATGTTCATTTCGCTGTGCCCAGCGGAGCCCTGGCCTGGCTCCTTTCTAAATTGACCGGCCTGCCTTATATTTTGACTGCACATTTGGGCGACGTGCCCGGCGGTGTGCCGGAGAAAACCGACCGCTGGTTCCGGTGGGTGTACCCCTTTACCCCGCCGATTTGGAAAGCAGCAGCCAAGATTTTTGGCGTGAGCGAATTCACCCGTAGCCTGGTAAAAGAGCATTACTCGCTGGACATTGGCGTTATTCCCAACGGCGTGGATTTGAAGATGCTGGACCCCGGCCCGATCACAGTGGGCGCGCCGCCGCGCATTATCTTCGCAGGGCGTTTCGTCGGTCAAAAGAATCCTGTTCAGATTGTGCGCTCTTTGGCCACTTTGCAGGATTTACACTGGGAATGTGTTATGGTTGGGGATGGCCACCTACGCCCGGCCGTGGAGGCAGAAATTGCTCGCCATAATTTAGAAAATCGTTTCACACTGACGGGTTGGATCACGCCAGACGAAGTTGTTGATTGGTTCGCCCGCAGCGATATTCTATTTATGCCATCTTTGTCCGAGGGCTTGCCCGTTGTGGGCGTGCAAGCTTTGGCAATGGGGTTGGCAATTGTTGCCAGCCAGGTCGGCGGCTTTGTGGATTTGGTTGAGCCTGGCCAAAATGGCTATTTATTGGACGAGCAGAGTGAGACAATCGGCGTGGACGAGCTGCGCACGTTGTTGAGCGACCCGGTACAGTTAACCAGCTGTCGGGAAGCCAGCCGCCGCCTCGCCACTCGCTTCGATGTCGAACAGATAATCTCCGCGTACGAACATGCTTTGCGAGAAGTCGCTTCGTCGCGGTAGTAGATTTTGGTAACCGTTCACTTCCCCACCTCAATCTTTGCTTTGCATGCTTCACGCCCCAAAGGGAGAAGAAACTATCCCATCCTTTGGAAGAGGAAGCTGTCCCCTTGCTTTGCATGCTTCGCATCCCTTTGGGAGAGGGTTAGGGTGAGGGCAAAAGGACTGAATAATTACAGATTTTTGATATGGGTACGGAATCCTCTTCACACGAGAATCGAACATCAGGCCACAAGTTGGTTGTGCTTGGTTGGGATGCAGCCACCTGGGATTTGGCGCGTCCGTGGGTCGAAGCCGGCAAACTCCCCAACTTGGCAGCCCTGATGCGGCGCGGCAGCCACGGGCGGCTTCAATCCACAGCACTGCCGGTCAGCCCCGCGGCGTGGAGCACAATCATCACTGGTCAAAATCCCGCCAAACACGGCGTCTTCGATTGGTTCGCGCGTGAGTCTGATAGTTATGATGTCGAATATGTCCACACCGGGCAAATCAAAGCCAAACCAATGTGGAAGTATTTCAACGCAGCCGGAAAGCGGATTGGAGTCTTCAATTTGCCAATGTTGTATCCGGCTGTTCCGGTTGATGGTTTTATGTTTTCAGGTTTGGCGGCTCCAGACTCGTCATCGGATGGTTTCGCTTATCCCCCCGCTTTGTTGCAGGAATTGGAGCGAGAAGTTGGCCCTTTTTGGCACGCTGAGACGGAGGTGTACAAGTACGGGCGCGAGGCTGCCTATCGCCAAAATATGCTGGAGTTGTGCGATTATCAGCAGCGGGTGGTTGAGTATTTGATCGAGCAGCACTCTTGCGATGTATATTTGTTGGTATTTATGCTCATCGACCACGCCCAGCACAAGTTTTGGCGATATTTAGATGCAGATTATCCCGCTTATGACCCCCAGCATGACGCCCAGTTTTCCGATACGATCTTGCAAGCCTACCAAAAAATGGATGCGCTGTTGGGTGATTTGAGGTCTAATTTTGGCGATGATGCCAATTATCTCGTCATTTCGGACCACGGCGGCGGCCCGGTTCACGGGATTATGTACATCAACCGCTGGCTGCAAGAAGTTGGGATGCTGCACTTGCGGCGGAACTTACCCACGCGGCTGAAGCTCTGGTTGGCGAAAACCGACTTGATTGGGCGCATATATCGAGTTGCGGCTAAGCTTGGATTGGGGAAAATTGCCAACCTTGTTTCGAAACCAGCTCGAAACAAAGTGCTTAATTCTTTCATCACTTTCGATGACATTGACTGGTCACGGACGCAGGCTTACGCTCGCGGCGCGTTCGGGCAAATTTTCATCAACCTTCGGGGACGTGAACCGCAGGGAATTGTGACCCCCGGCAAGGAATACGAGCGGGTTGTGGCCGAATTGATAACCGCTTTGGAGCAATTGCCTCACCCACAGACCGGCGAGCGATTGATCACAAACATTTATCACAAGGCCGAAGTTTTCGATGGCCCCCATTTGGAGCAAGCGGCCGATATTATATTTTCGATTCAAGATTATTTGTATCAGGCCTCGGTGAAAATGGGGCTGGACAGCGAAAGCATATTGGGCGCATCCGAGTACGAAGATTCGGGCAGTCATCGCCTGGATGGAATGCTGGTGATGGCGGGAGCAGATATTCGCGCCGGCGAGACGATTGCCGATGCCACTGTGGCTGATATTCTGCCTACCATGCTGGCTTTGTCCGATTTGCCTGTGCCCGATGATTTGGACGGCCAACCTTTGATGAATGCTTTTTCTGATGAACTTAGAGCTTCTGTAAGATTTATCTCCCCCGATGAGGATTCGGTTGATGAAACTTCTGCCCCCGGCTTGCAAGATGACGAACTCACCAATATCGAAGACCGTCTGCGCAGTTTGGGATATTTAGGGTAACCCGTGAAGAGGATTCTAGAACGACTTTCTTTTAATACCCGCTGGGTGCGTTGGGCTGGCACCATCCTTTCGATGGGATTATTTGCGTGGTTATTGATGCAGCAAGATTGGCGCAAAGTTTGGAGCGCGCTGCACCAGGTTCCGCTTTGGCTCTTCCCGCTCACATTTGGGCTGTATTTTTGCGGGGTGCTGGCTAATGCGCTGCGCTGGTACGTACTTCTCCGCGCCCAAGATGTTGATTTAGCTTATACCGAAACTTTGAAAATTGTGTTATCGGGGAATTTTGCATCTAACTTCTTGCCATCCACGGTTGGCGGGGACACAGTGCGGATTGTTAGCGCATCCCGTTTTGCCGGTTGGACAGTGGGCATTGCATCTGTGGTGGTGGATCGCTTGTTGAACGTTTTTGTGATGGCGGTATTGCTGCCGTTTTCGTGGTTTACTTTTGCGGGGACTTTACCATTAATCCGCGGCAGCAGCAGCGGGTTTTTGGCAGGCAGTATATTCCCCGCCTGGGCAGAAAAATTCTGGCACAAAATCATCAAGCTGCCGAAGAAGGTCATTGCAGCCTTTCTGGTTTGGCGACAGCATTTGGACGCGGTTCTTTACGCTGTAATAATCTCCTTTGCGGCTAGATTTTGTGTCTTTTTGGCGATTTGGTTCATGGCCTCCGCTCTGGAGATGTCAGTGACATTTGGACAGGTGGTGGGTGTGGGCGCTATTACTTATGTGCTTTCTTTGCTGCCGATATCGATTAACGGCTTTGGTTTGCGGGAAATTACCATGACAGCATTGTACGCTCAATTGGGCGCATCGTTAGAGCAAGCTTCGGCCCTCGTGGTGGTGACCCGCTTTATCCTTATGTTGGAAACCCTCCCCGGCGCGTTGTGGATTTCTGATATGTTGGTAGCCGTCGAAGAAGACGATGATTTTGAGCTGAAGAATGAGGTATTGTAATGCTGGCGGAATTTTGGCGTGTACTGCGAAAGGATTTGCGTTTCTCGGTCATTGGCGAGACATTTTTCTTGTGGATAGCGAATCATCTGCCGCGCTTTTATACTTTCGACGCCTTCCGGGCTTTGGTGCTACAACTGGCCGGTTTCAAAATAACATATCCCGCTCATATTTGGGCGCCGGTGGAATTGCGTCCTATTGGCGCGGCGGGCAACGTTTCGATTGGTCGGGATACATTTATCAACAGCCGGGTGCGCTTTGCCGCCCACGAACCAGCAAAAATTACAATTGGGGAGCGGGTGTTTGTTGGGCCAGATTGCTCTTTCGAGACAGTCAATCATGCACTAAAGCTGGATCAGACAGGTAAACGCCCGATTCGACCGCGTTCGATTGTGATCGAAGATGATGTTTGGCTGGGCGCGCGCGTCACAGTTTTACCCGGAGTCACTCTGGGGCGTGGCAGCGCAGCCGCCGCGGGAGCGGTTATTACTTCCGACGTGCAGCCGCACACATTGGTTGGCGGTGTCCCCGCGCGGAAAATTCGTTCTTTGGAGACGTAATCAAATACTTATTGCTCGATTGACCATTGTAATTAGCTAGGCTACAATGACTCCTGTTTGGCAACTAAATGAAGAGATGAATTATGGTATCCTCTCCAAACAGCAGGATAAAAGTTGAACTTTTCGATGTTCGAACGTATGGGATCACCTGATACCGAAAAAGTTCGACTTCTTTGATCTGCCCGCCTCCGCCGCCCCAAAAGATAGAGAAGTTACAAATTATGGATATTTCAATCGTAATACCTGTATTTGATGAAATGGAAAGTTTGCCCACATTGCATCGTGATATTCATCGCGCTATGCTCGATCTTACTATGCAATGGCAGGTGGTTTATGTAGACGATGGCAGCAGAGACCAGAGTTTGCAGGTTTTGAAAGAGCTGGCTGCGGAAGACAAAAAGCATACCCGCATTGTGGCACTGCGGCGCAATTACGGCCAAACGGCTGCCATTGCCGCCGGGATTGACAACACAGAAGGCGAAATTATCGTTCTTATGGATGCTGATCTCCAAAACGACCCTGCCGACATTCCCATGATGCTGGAGAAACTTGACGCTGATTACGATGTCGTCAGCGGTTGGCGCGTAGATCGCAAAGACACCTTTTTGACGCGTACTTTACCTTCGAGAATTGCAAACAAGTTGATTTCGTGGGTGACTCAAGTACATTTGCATGACTACGGCTGCACGTTGAAAGTCTATC
>JAYELX010000034.1:0-5833 GCA_034717875.1 Chloroflexota bacterium
TTTCTTCAAGACGAAAACGCCATAACTGTTCGCCGTGCGTTCCCACCCATTTGTATTCGTGCGGGTGAAACTGAAGAGCGTTGGTGTGCCAATGGGATACCCATCTAATGCTCCCAATGAAACCCAAGCATCAATTTCTTGTTTCTTGAGTGCGGGAGAGATGATATAGCCGATAATGGGTAAACCAACAACCGCACCCATGATAGATCCCAAAAATCCCAGCACGATTTTGGTGAAATCGCGCCGATTGAGTTTAGGGGAAGATGTATTTTTTGCCATCTAGGCCTCCTGGTGAAACTTTTCGAATCAAGAATCAGTAAACTAGGGATCAGTAAATCAGGGATCAGTAGATCAGTGAACAGTTACCTGATGCCTGATACCTGATTTTCCTAAGTTCGTATTATAGAACAGAAAACTTAGCTTGTTGAGGATACATGGAACTAACAAACCATGATGTCTATCACTTAATTGGTATAATTTTATTTGTGATAATTGGGACATCGCTGAAGTCATGAGAAAAGTAGTATAATGGAAATTGGGACTGACAACTTAGTTAACTTGTAAAGCAAGCTGAAATTAAGAAATACCAATACATATTCAAGTTATTTAGCTTTCACCTCTGTAAGAAAAAAAGAGGAGGCTCTTTATGGCACTTAGCAGAAAAGTCGGTATTATCGAAGGATTGAGATACAAAGGGGGTGGCCCGATGTGGGCCTGGATCCTCCATCGGATTTCAGGCCTGAGCATGATCATCTTCGTCACCCTACACGTTCTTGGTTCATTCTTCACCCAAGAAATGGGGAGCGATTGGGCTATCAGCATCAATATCATCTACGAGTCTGTCTATTTCCAACTGTTTATCGTTTTCTCGATTTTATACCACGGACTTAATGGCTTGCGCATCATCGTGCTCGATGTGTGGCCGAAAATACTCCGATACCAACGTGAGATGATCTGGCTGCAATGGCTGGTCATTATCCCCGTTTACGGGCTGGTAATTTTTATTATGATTCAACGCCTAATCGCTGGGTCATAGATGGGAGGAGAATAAAAAAATGCAAACTCGAAGAATTCCTCATCCTGGTTGGAATCTCGAATATATGATGTGGATGTTCACACGCCTTTCTGGGCTGGTCTTTTTCTTTCTAGCGATTCTAGGCCTGATGATTGCATTGGGTATGGGAGCGCGCAACCAGATGGATTTAGGCACCCTGGCGCGCTGGACTTTCTTCCCGAACCCCAATCACGTACTCGATAGCAACATTCCCGACGTGACAATGGGATGGGCCAATGGTTTTTGGCAAATAATGCAAATCATGGTTCTGTTTTTAGGCGGAACGCATGGGTTGAACGGTCTCCGCATCGTTCTGGACGAATACATTTCGTCACCATTTTGGCAGGCTGCCATCCGGCTGATTATTTTTATCCTTTGGGCCTTTATGCTTTTGGCGGCCATTTTCGTGGTCTTGACCTACTGATGCCGTATAATAGAGGAATAATTTTATGAAAACACATCAATACGAAGTTGTGATCGTAGGAGCCGGCGGAGCCGGCTTAATGGCAGCGTTATACGCGACCAAAGGGGCCAGCACCGCGGTTCTCAGCAAGCTGTATCCAACCCGTTCCCACACCGGCACGGCCCAGGGAGGAATCGGCGCCGCGTTGGGAAATTCTGAGGAAGACCATGCGGAGTGGCATACTTTTGACACCGTAAAAGGCAGCGACTACCTGGGCGATCAAGACACCATCGAATTCATGTGCGAAGCAGCCATCCCCGTTGTTTACGAACTTGAGCACATGGGGCTGCCCTTCTCGCGCAATCCGGATGGAACCATCGCCCAGCGTCCTTTCGGTGGGCATATTAATAACGAAACCGGCAAACCGGTCACCCGAGCTTGTTACGCCGCTGACCGCACCGGTCACATGATTTTGCAGACACTCTACCAACAGTGTATCAAAAACAAAGTGACCTTCTTCGATGAGTATCACGTAATCGACATGATCACCGTCAATGGCGCGGCTGCGGGGGTGATAGCGTTGGAGTTATCCACGGGCGAAATGCACATCTTCCATGCAAAATCGGTCATTTTTGCTACCGGTGGACATGGCCGCGTTTGGGAGATAACGTCCAACGCCTACGCCTACACCGGCGACGGGATCGCCATCACGCTGCGGCACGGCATCCCCGCCGAGGATATGGAATTCTATCAATTCCACCCCACCGGCATTTACCGCATGGGCATTCTCATCACTGAGGGTGTGCGCGGCGAAGGCGGCGTTTTGCTCAACAATGATGGCGAACGCTTCATGGACCGCTACGCCCCCACGGTCAAAGACCTGGCATCGAGAGATGTGGTCAGCCGAGCGATGTATTTAGAAATGAAAGATGGCCGCGGCATCGACGGTAAACGTTATATCAATCTGGATGTCACCCCGGAGATTGTCAATAAATACGCGGCATCCGATGGGCGCACACGTCCCGATGGATCGCCATTTGCTATTACAGCGGATGAGATTCTCGCCAAGTTGCCAGACATTATCGATTTTTGTGAAACCTACCTGGGCGTGAACCCTGTAACTCAACCCATGCCGGTTCAGCCGACGGCTCACTACGCCATGGGTGGAATCCCCACCGATGTCAGAGGCCGGGTTATCATCGACGCCGAGCGCAACACCATGCCTGGATTGTATGCCGCCGGTGAGGTGGCCTGCGTTTCAGTCCACGGCGCAAACCGTCTGGGCACAAATGCTCTCTTAGACCTGGTTGTCTTCGGAAAAGAGGCTGGAGAGGACGCGGCTAATTTTTCCAACGGTGCATCCTTCCAACCGCTGCCTGGCGACGCGGCCGACTTTGCCCGCGAGCAGTTAGACCAATTGCGTAACGGTAGTGGAAACGAAAAAGCCGCTGACATCGCCCGCGAAATGAAAGAAATCATGTTCGATCATGTCAGTGTCTTCCGTATGGAAGAAGGCATGCAGGAGGCAATCGAGAAAATCGGCGAGTTGAAAGAACGCTTCGAAGATGTTCGCATCGATGATAACGGCAGCCGTTTCAACACCGAACTGTTCAATACATGGGAAATAAGCAATTTACTAGATTTGGCTGAAGTGACCGCTGTCTCGGCAGTAAGACGCAAGGAAAGCCGAGGCGCACATGCTCGTGACGACTACAAAGAAAGAGATGACGAAAACTGGTTGAAACATACTCTGGCCTGGTTGCGCAAAGATGGCGTTGAATTAGATTATATGCCGGTCACTATCACAAAGTACAAACCAAAAGCACGGTCATACTAGGAGAGATATCAATGCAAATAACTTTAAAAATCTTTCGTTATAACCCTGAAGAGGATAAAAAGCCCCATTACGACAAATTCACTGTCGAGGGAGAGCCTATAGACCGCGTTTTGGATTTATTGGAGCGCATCAAAGATTATCATGACGGAACGCTCGCTTTCCGCCGCGCTTGCGCCCATGGAATTTGCGGCTCATGTTCCATGCGCATTAATGGTATCAACCAGTTGGCTTGCAAGGCTCTGGTGCAGGATGTCGGTACTAAAATAAAGGTCGAACCCCTTTTGGGCTTGGCAGTCGAGAAAGACCTGATCGTTGACATGGAACCGTTCTTCGAGCATTACCGTTCGGTGATGCCATATTTCATCAATGACGAACCGCCTCCCAAGCGGGAGCGATTGCAATCCCCTGAAGAGCGCGAGCGTTTCGATGATACGACCAAGTGCATTCTATGTGCATCCTGCACGACATCATGTCCATCATTCTGGGCCGATGGTGATTACGTAGGTCCATCAGCGATTGTCAATGCGCATCGTTTTATTTTTGATAGCCGCGACCGGGGGGCAGCCGAACGGCTCAAGATACTTAACGATCAGTTTGGCGTTTATCGCTGCCACACTATCTTCAACTGCACCGATGCCTGCCCGCGCGAGATCGAAGTTACACAGGCGGTTGGTGAGGTCAAAAAGGCCATCGCCACTGGCCGGCTGGATTAATGCAGCCAACTGCATTGGGAGCCACCGAATGATTCTGTGGCTGGTACGGGAAACGTGTTTGCCAATGGCACGCTACGCCGTGCTGTAGGCATGCGAAGCACGTCATACCGAAGGTATACCAAGTTGGGTACACACCGTGCAACCGTATGGCAGAGCAAAACACGTTTGTTTGAAAAAGAAGAATAAAGCCCCGACATTTCAGAGATGTTGGGGCTTTTGTGTTGTGCGCTCAACGTTCCGGTTCCCCGTGCAAATTATCTCTTTGCTTGGTATAATTTTTTGGTAAGAAGCGCATAAATTAATCAACGATGGATTTAATAAAGGAGATACACGATGGACAAGAAAACAACTGGTATTATTGCTACCGTCACAACTGTTCTGCTATGCGGCTGCCCAGGCTTGTGTTTGTGCATTTTTGGAGCAGTGACCGCTGCTGGTGTAATGCCTTATGATACAGAGTTTAATGGAGTGACCGATTCTGGTATTGTCCCCTCCGGATACGGATTCGCGGGCTTATGTCTGGCCCTAATTCTGATCCTTATTCCTGTGGGAGTTGGTTTCTTCACCCTGCGCGAAAAATCTGATGATGATTTGGATGCTGCGTCCATTGATGTGGATGTGGTGGAAGAGCCCCCCACAGATGCAGATGAATTCGATCAATCTATCCCCGATGACGATCTCTAATTCGTAATTGCTCAAAATAGAGTCCGACTTACGCAGTTGATTGGAATTAGATGTGACGCACTTCCTAAAGTGCGTCGCATCTTCTATAATACAACAAGGCCTCCTAATGTTAAATCGGAGGCTTTGTTTTCTTTAACTAGTGGTTGGTCAAGTTAAATTGATAGTAATTTTCGCTTACCGGCAGCATTTGTTGCTTTAAAGGACTTACGCAGTTCACCGGTTCGCTCTGCGTCCCCGTAGGGGGAAGTTTGTCGCTTGTGCTGAGCCTGTCGAAGTGAAACCAACAAACTGCGGCCGAAAACACTGGTTTCGACAGGCTCTACCAGCGTTTTCTGTAACAATAACGTAAGCTCTGACCTATTATTACATTTTTGACGACCTACCAGTGTTTGGATGGTAAGTGATGACTCGGTTACACAGGTGACAGTCATGAAATTCGCTCTTTTTGCCACGTGCCAACCCCGACAAGGATTGAAATCCTTGTCTCATAGCTTAAGTCGGATGAATCCGACTTGTACTGTAGTCGATTTCGCCGAAGGCGTGTGAAGCAATCGAATTAAGCTATCGCTCTGCATGCCGTCGGCAAGCCGGCAACTTATTAGCAGACTGCTTGCGCATATTGTAAAGGTGCTTTTTGACTAAAAATGAACCATGTTCTTCTTTTACTCAGGCACATCTTCCAAGATGGCGTCAATTTCATCGAGTACATCATCGCTGAGCAGATCGACAGCATGCGCTGCGCCCAGATTATCTTGTAACTGGCTTAAACGCGTCGCCCCGGTGATAACACTGCTGACTTCCTTACGGCGCAGCAGCCAGGCAATCGCCAATTGGGCTTGAGTAATGCCCAACTCAGCGCTGATCAACTCCAATTCTTGAACAATGCTCAATCGCTTAGGGGTCAGTAGATTTTTGATCCAGGCCATACTATCCAAAGATGCACGACTTCCTTCCGGGATGCCGTTATTGTACTTCCCAGTCAAAACACCCGAATGAAGCGGGCTAAAAGTCGTCAACCCCAGCCCAAGTTCTTTGGCAAGAGGAGCGATTCGCTGTTCCAGGCGTTCCCGATGGAACATATTGTATTGCGATTGCTCCATCACGGGCGGAATTAAGTTGTATTGCCGCGCGATGCCATAGGC
>JAYELX010000035.1:0-5832 GCA_034717875.1 Chloroflexota bacterium
ATTTGGCCGTTGTGTATCTGATTTATTTGACCGCCTCGCGTTTGTATCACCGGCGGGTGGGCGTGTTGGCAGCCGCGTTTTATGCTTGCGCTGTGCTGCCGATTCAGCAGTCGCACTTCTTTACGGTAGATACGTTCACGAATTTCTTTGTGTTTTTGGCGATTTATTTTGCGGTGCAGGTCAGCGATGCGTCTGTCCGGCCAGCCATGCAAACGGGCAGCGAGTCGGAGAACCCGGCAGTGCCCGAAGCTGCGGCCCGCTTTTGGTCTCATTCTGTCTTTTGGCCTGCGATTCTTTTTGGCCTCGCTTTGGGGATGGCGGTTGCCTCCAAGATTAACGCCGTGGCGGTGGTGGTTGTGCTGCCTGGGGCTGCTCTTTTGTATTGGCTGCGGCTTTCGCCCGCTGAAAGCGTAAAACAATTTGTGCGTATCTTTGCTTATCTGGTTTTAGCCGGCCTGGTTAGTTTATTGGCTTTCCGGATTTTTCAGCCTTACGCTTTCTCTGGACCGGGCTTTTTTGGTCTGAAACCTAATTCTTTGTGGGTTGAAAATATGAAATCCCTGCGGGCGCAGACCGGTGGAGATGTGGATTTTCCTCCCGCTTTGCAATGGGCGCGGCGTCCGCTTTGGTTTTCGCTGCAAAATTTAGTCTTGTGGGGATTGGGATTACCCTTGGGAGTTTTGGCCTGGGTGGGTTTTGTGTGGATGGGCTGGAGAATGTTAAAGGGGGAATGGCGGCGGCATGCTTTGCTCTGGGGTTGGACGGCGATTTATTTTACGTGGCAATCTCTGCAATGGAACAGCACCATGCGCTATCAATTGCCCATTTATCCAGCGTTGGCGATTTTTGCGGCTTGGGCGGTCTTTCGCCTCGAATGTTTGGCGGTAGCGCGGTCGGTTGGTGGTAAGAAGGTAAGTGATATCTCGTTCCATCCGCTCTGCGGTGGAACGACGCGTTCGAATGAATCGTCTCAATATTTTGGAGTAGCTCGAGCCGGTCTCATGACCGTGCTCGTCGATGACTCGGTCAGTTACCCCAATGCCCTTGGGCACGCAAAGCGACGGCATGCTTCGCGAAGACCGGTCACAGCTAAAGGAGAGAAGGCAAAAGGCCTAAACGTTAAGCGGATCGGTGTTTATTTATTTGGCTTCGCTGTGTTGGTGGCGACATTTATCTGGGCTTTTTCGTTTGCCAGTATTTATCCACGCCCGCACACGCGCGTGGCGGCGACACGGTGGATGTTCCAGAATTTCCCAGGGCCGATTACGCTGCATATCCAAACGGACGATGGGCAGGTAAGCGAGCTTGTGCCCTATTCGGATGGAAGCAGCGTCAGCAGCGCAGTCCCTCACACTGCTTCTTTCGTCGCAAAAAATGATGGCCTCTTGACGGAAGTATATCTTCCGCACGTGGTCGGGCACAGCCTGTCGGGGAATCTGTTGGTGAGGGTGGCACTATCTCCGCAAGATGAGCAATCTTTGGCCATGATGACGCTATCGGCCAATCAACTCTCGACTGCGCCAGCGGACGCGGATGATCGCGCCTCATCTTTTGACAGGCCGGTCGCACTTGTTTCTGACGAAACCTACTATCTCATTTTCGAAACCGTGGCTGGATTGGGTCAGTCTGACCTTTGCGCCCCGCTCAGGCTGCGACTGCAAGCCGCGGATGACGATATTATCGAGCAAGAAATTCAACCGGTGTCAGATGATTGTGTCGCTCGAACTGACCGGCCCTATTCTGTCGCTTTTACGCCTGAGATAGGTGCAGAAGCCACGCTTGCGGGGCTTGTTTTGCCGCAGGTCGTTGTCGATCAGCCCCCGGTTGTTGGGGAGCAGGTTCTTTCTGTAGCCTTGTCGACTCAGTCTGAGGGCGAACCGGCGGCAACGGCATCCGTGCTTGCCGACTTTGATTCCCAGGCCGATCCGCGCGGGGAAGCCTATACTTTGTCACTGGATCAGGCCGTCGAAGTTAAGAAAGACGAGACTTATTATTTGAAGTTCGAGCTTCAGGGCCAGGGCGAGTTGGCCTTTAGCGGCTCGGCGTTGGCAAACGAATCAGGTTGGGATGATGGTTTGCCCCTGCGAATGGAAGGCTATGATCCCTTTGGCGGCATATATCAGGGCGGGCTTAATTTCGAGATGTACTGGGATGATAACGCCGAAAAATTAGAACGTTTCACCCACACGCTGGCGCAAGCGGATTATTTGCTGATCACATCCAGCCGGCAATGGGCGACTACCACGCGTGTGCCCGAACGCTACCCCCTCACTTCCAGGTATTATCGTCATTTGCTGGGATGCCCGGAGACGCTCAGCATCGAGCGGTGCTACACTGTGGCTCGGCCGGGAGATTATCGGGGCGATTTGGGTTTCGAATTGGTTAAGGTTTTTCAATCTAATCCCTCGATTGGATCCTTCGAGATCAACGATCAATTTGCCGAGGAGGCCTTTACGGTCTATGATCATCCTAAGGTGCTCATATTTCAAAAAACCGATGATTATGACCCTGCCGCAGTGGAAGAAATTCTTGGCGCTGTGGACCTTTCCGCGGTTGTGCATGTCACGCCCCGCAAGGCTGATTCGCATTCGAAATCTCAATTTCAATCTCAATCCAAAAACTTGATGCTTCCGTCAGATCGTTTGATTGAGCAGCGTGAGGGGGGCACTTGGTCTGATTTTTTCGATTACGACGCGCCGCAAAACCGCTGGCAAATTCTGGGTGTGGGGCTATGGTATGCGAGTGTCTTTTTGGTGGGGTTGATAATTTATCCCCTGGTGCGATTTGCAATGCCCGGCCTGCCCGACCGCGGCTACCCGCTGGCGCGCATTGCCGGCCTGCTGCTGCTGGCCTGGATGGTCTGGTTTGCTGGCTCGGCGCGGATTCCGTTCAACCGGCTGACCATTGGAACCGCCTTGCTGTTGATGGTGGCCGCGGGCGCAATTTTGGCTTACGTTCAACGAGACGGTCTGCTCGATGAGTGGCAAAGAAAACGGAAGTATTTCCTGATTGTGGAAGGCTTATTCCTGGCCTTCTTTATTGTGGGTCTGTTAATCCGTTTCGGCAACCCGGACTTGTGGCATCCCTGGAAGGGCGGCGAGAAACCGATGGACTTTTCGTATTTCAACGCCGTCTTGAAAAGTACTACTTTCCCGCCCTACGATCCCTGGTTTGCCAGAGGCTATATCAATTATTATTATTATGGCTTTATGGTCGTGGGTGTGCTGGTTAAGTTTTTGGGGATTGTACCCTCCTTTGCCTATAACCTGATTTTGCCAACCTTGTTTGCTATGATTGCGATGGGCGCATTCTCGATTGTGTGGAATCTCGGTGGTCGCAATAGAGACGACGACGGATTGTTGTCGGCGGGTATGACGCGCTCGCGCCAGCTCATCAGCGCTATCGGCGGGGCCTTTGGGATGGCCGTTCTCGGAAATCTCGGGGTTATGCGCATGATTTTCACCGGCTACCAACAAATTGCGGTCTCGTCGGCCAAACTGGCTGAGGCCGGGTTGATTCGAAAATTCATCTGGACAATCGCGGGGATGATCAAATCGCTTACGGGCATACCCTTGCCCTATCGAATGGATGAATGGTATTGGAATCCCAGCCGCGTGATTGGCGCCGAACACGGCAGCCCCATCACCGAATTCCCTTTCTTCACCTTCCTCTACGGTGATCTGCACGCTCATTTGATCGCCTTGCCGATTGCCTTGTTTGGCTTGGCGTGGATGCTTTCGCTATCGCTTCGGCGTGGAGCCAACCGCTGGCGGCCTTTGCAAATACTGATCAGCTTATTCTTGGGAGCTTTGGCCGTGGGCGCATTGTTCCCAACCAATACCTGGGATTATTACACTTATTTAATCTTAGGATGTGTGGGTATTATTTATGCCTTTCTGCATTGGCAGCGCGACGCTGACGGGTTGCAATCCGCGTGGAAAACGGTTCAGCCGCTTTTGTGGACGCTTGGAAGTATTGGCGTTTTTGTGCTGCTGTCGATTTGCTTATACCAGCCATACCGACATTGGTACGGACAGGGTTATAATCAAATTGATATTTGGTCGGGAACGCATACGCCATCGCTGGATTATCTGACTCATTGGGGCTTGTTCCTGTTCCTGATTGTGACCTGGATGTTCTCCGAAAGCATCGATTGGATGGCACATACGCCAGTATCTGCTTTGCGGAAGTTGGAAAAGCACAGTATCCTGATTATCGGGGCTTTGATCATCCTTGTGACGTTGATGGCAGCCCTGGGCGTTGGCTTCGAACTGGGCGGCGAGGCCGTCGAGAATATCCCGCTGGGGCTGGGTGTCCATATTGTTTGGTGGCTGCTGCCTCTGGCGGCCTGGGCCGGGGTATTGTTGCTCCGCCCTGGACAGCCTGAGGCTAAGCGAGCAGTCTTGTTTCTGATTGGCACAGCCCTGGTGCTGACTTTGGCCGTCGAGGTCATCGTGCTGCGCGGGGATCTCGGTCGCATGAACACGGTCTTCAAGTTCTATTTGCAAGCCTGGACGCTCTTAGCCATCAGTGCCGCGGCGGCTTTGGGTTGGCTATTGGGCTTCATCCGCCGCTGGGACCCGCGCTGGCGCTTGGTTTGGCAGATTGTCTCGATTTGCCTGATTGCTGGGGCCGCGCTTTATCCACTGATGGGGAGCTTTGCCAAAATCGAAGATCGCATGGCTGCCGATGCCCCGCACACGCTGGATGGTATGACTTATATGCAGCACGCCACCTATGTTGATGAGGGCGCGGAGCTTGATCTGAGCCAGGATTATGACGCTATCATCTGGATGCAAGAGAATGTCGCCGGCTCGCCGGTGATTGTGGAAGCCAACCAAGTTGAATATCATTGGGGCACGCGTTATACGATCTACACGGGCCTGCCGGGGGTGCTGGGCTGGAACTGGCATCAACGCCAACAGCGCACACTCACGCCGCATGATTGGATTTATGAGAGATTGGACGGTATCGAAGAGCTTTATCTGACCGAAGATATCGAGCAGGCGCGCGACTTCTTGATTAAGTATGATGTTAGGTATATTGTTTTGGGTCAATTTGAGCGCACTAAATATCCTGGGCCGGGGTTGGATAAGTTTTCGGTTTATAATGGTGATTTGTGGAACGATGTCTACCAGGATGGCGACACGGTGATTTATGAAGTGAATGGTAATTAGGAAATCTTGATGCTATGAACACTAACGAACAAAATCAGCTTTTCGAGCAAGCGGTTGAACATTTGCGGGCCAAACGCCCGCGAGAAGCATTTCCTCTTTTGGTGAAGTATCTGAAAGCTAATCCTAACTCGGAAGAGGGTTGGTATTTGTTCAGCTATGCTGTCCAAAGCCGGTCGAAAAAAATCGAGTGTGTTCAGCGTGTCTTGAAAATTAATTCAGATAACCAACACGCCCAGGTTCGTTTGAAGAGTCTCACTGCCGCGGAAAAGCCAAAAAAGAGACGCTTCCCTAAATGGATTGTGATCGCTTTGGTGGTGGTTATTGGATTGGGACTTGTTGGAGCGATTGGGTGGCGGTATGGGGACTTTTTGCTTCAATTTAATCCATTCACGAAAACAGCGTCACAAGTTGCTCTGGCGACGGGTGCTCCCGGTCAAATTGATTCATCAACGCTGATGCCAACAATGACGCAGGCGGTTTCATTGACCGCAGCCCACACCGAGGTGGAAGGTGCTACTTCTGCCGCAGGAACGCTGATTCCCGTCACGGTTTCTCCATCGGCCACTGCCACTATCATCCCAACTGGGACATCCAGCCCAGCACCCACGGCAACAGCCGTGCTCAATGAAGACGTAGCTGCCCAGATGGATTTGAT
>JAYELX010000036.1:0-5820 GCA_034717875.1 Chloroflexota bacterium
GCCAACCTGCACTGCTAGCCGTCCGCTCCACCACTTCAGACATGCTCACCCGTCCGGGCAGCGGAGTCTGCACAGATAGCAAAGCATCATCATCCAAAACATTGCGAATGCGAATTTCCACTGGGTCCATGCCTAAAGCTTCGGCCAGTTTGTTGATCTGAGCTTCTGCCAAAAATGCACCCTGCGGGGCGCCAAAGCCACGAAAAGCTCCCCCAGGAATATGATTGGTGCAAACGGCGCGGGCATCGACTTTAACGTTGGGTATTTCATAAGGGCCGGTGCAATTCAGGGTGGCGTTGCCCAAAACTTTGTTGGACGTGTACATATAAGCGCCAGCATCGGCTATTATATCCACTTCGGCGGCAGTAATTTTGCCGTCCGTCGTCGCTCCCCATTTTGCTCTCATTAAAAAAGCATGTCTTTTGTGATGCCCAATGATGGATTCTTCACGGCTCCAGACGATCTTTACTGGTCGATCAATCCCGCGTTGATGCAACCTTGAAGCCGCCAAACCCAACACTATCTGTACGGACATATCTTCCCGTCCGCCAAACGCGCCGCCGATGGCAGGATGGATTATACGCACTTGCTCTTCTTCCAACCCCAAGGCATGGGCAACCTGCTCGCGTTCATCGTGCGCCCATTGACCGCCGGCCACCACAGTGACGCGGCCTTCATCGTCTATGTAGCTCAACCCGGCTTCGGGCTGTAAATAAACGTGTTCCTGCACCGGGGTGCTATACTCCGCTTCGACGATTACATCCGCCTGGGCAAATCCTTTTTCGATGTCACCTTTGCGGATTCGGTTTGAATCTAAGATATTGGATTCTTTGTCAGGATGCAGCAAAAGGGAATCAGGTTCAGCCGCGGCGACGGGATCAGTAATCACAGGCAAATCTTCATATTCGACCTTAATCAAATCCCGAGCGCGTTCAGCGATGGATTCGCTATCAGCCACCACCACCGTGACCTGATCGCCCACAAAGCGGACTCTGTCAGTGTAGGGTTTATCCGCCCCGGGGCCGCACAAGACCGGCTGATCCGGAGTCATCAAGCCATATTCATTGACGGGCACATCTTTGGCTGTGAAAATGGCCAAAACCCCGTCTAAAGCCTCAGCCGCGCGGCTATCGATTGCCTTGACTATGGCGTGAGGCCGCCGAGCAAAGAGTATTTTCATATAAGCCTGGTCTGGCAAATTAATATCACCCGGATACAAAGCCGTACCGGTGACTTTATCAATAACATCGATTCGTTGGATTGATTTTCCAATTGAGGCCATAGTTAATCCTTGTTAAGGCAAGTCCATCTCAGCTAATTGTGTATATCTCCTCTTCGTTTTCAGAAATCCATTGCTAAAGCCGTGAGCCGTGAATGAATTCACAGCCGCTACTCGAAACACGTTTGCCAAAGGCACGCAAAGCGCAAACGTGTTTTGCTCCGCGTGCCACTGGCAAACACGTTTCCCATACCAGCCGCCGAATTCATTCGGTGGCTCGCTGGATACGCGCTCATTTTCCAGGCGCGACGGAGACGCGTTCCTGCTCCAGCTGAAGAATACGGCGCAAAATCGCAATGGCGGCAGCATAAGTGGGATCCATCCCAAAGTACGAAAGCGTACTCGCGCCCAAGTTCTTACCCTTGCTCAAGGGGGTGTCGGATGCGTAGTGCATAATGCCCAAGTCAAAGGGGAGATTATACAAATTTACAATCTCATCCACCGGGTGACGCTTGGGCCGGAACATCTCATAAACCGCTGAGAGATAGGGACCAGCTTCCATCTCGATATCCGTATAACCTTCGCTGTAAAATACGTCCATATAATCCGCGTTTTGCAAAAAAGTTCCGCGCACAGTAACAGATTTTTGATTATCGAGCACAGTACCATAAACCAGATGAGGGGCTACATCGGCGGCAGCGATAGCGTTCGGAAAAATAAAAGTATTACGTGAATGTTCATCATGGACTACGCCGGGAATCATCACATCGCCAACGACCCCATTGAGAGTTGCAGCCTTGCCCATGCTGTACACGCCCAGAACTTTGCCAGCGTGAACAGCTACCTCGGAAAGGATATTATAAGCAGCCAGACCTAGAGGATAATCAATGTTCAAAATCATAGCATCGCTGCGAGCCAACCAGTCACCGCCCCCATCACAAATGCGAGGGTCCATCCATTCGGGTTTAATCTTGGAAAGATCGATTATCTGCACATCGACATCGAAAAAGTGCTCACTATCAACGCGCTGGATGCCACAAACAAGCTCATGATCTCGACGCGTTTGGCGAAAAGCCTGCCCCTCGTTAGACTGAAGATATTTTTTCAAAATATAATACAGAAAGTTCTCTTGGCTGGATGGCACCATTCGAGCCTGAATTTCTACCCATTCTCGCAGTAAATCCTCATCATCAGAATTCTCCAAAAATTTGACCAAACGGCTGCGGTGCTTCAAAGCAAAACCTGAGAGCAAATTAACCAGGCTGTGCATATTGCCAGAGACAAAGTAAACCGGCCGCTCCAACAAAGCCGGGCAAGCATGTTCTATATTTTCCCACCAGGCATGAGTGGCACGGTGGTACTCGGTCAAAGTGCCGCTCAACAACAGAATGCGCAAACGACAAGATACCTGCTTAATTCTCTCCAAGCTGGGGACAAAGTCATCTCCCCAAATCGTATAAAGCCGTTCCATATCGTCCACAGACATTTGTAAAGCGGCTGCCAATGTCTCACGCACTTGAGAGTCAGATCCAGATTCATGCAGAGGAAATGATTTCGGCAATTGCCGCAACAAAAGATGCAATTTCTTCCATTCAATTTGATAAGCCGTCAACAAAGGGACAACATCATCGATATCCGAGCGGCTGGCAATGATACAAGCTAAGGTATCATCCCCATCGAAATAACAACGGCGACGGCGGGCGCGCGCCGCCACCTCGTCCCACTGCTCTATATCCCCAACACCTTCGCGCTCGAAAACGGCAATACTCTGCCCCAGCGCAACAGTCTGAACCCATTGAATACATGCGGGCAAACGTAAGACGCTGTAAATGAATGCCGACATATCCGGGGCTTCGTTACGGGCGCCAGTATGCAGCAGCGAATTCATCCCCGAATGAATCTGCTCAAGAGTCTTTATCTGCACATCAGAGGTAGAGCGCAGCAAAGAATAATACGTGCGCAAATAAAGCTCAACCTCTTCTGAAGCTGTATATGGTACGGTTCTCTCCATAATTGTTTTCGCAGCTAACGTCGCCGCTTCTTGAAATTGCCCAAAAGTAAGTTTGTAAATGCTCAAGCCGGTTTCGTGAAGCATACCCAATCTGCTCAAGCCGGTCTCCTGACCGTGCGTAGGTGCCTCGGTCATGAGACCGGCCACAGCCACAGCAGCTTGAAGCCACAGCAGCTTGAAGCAGGTGAGAAGTTGAACTTTTAGAGGTTTGAACATACAAGTTCATCTGATTTCAATAAAGTTCAACTTCTTAACCCCGAAATATGGAAATGTTACTTTGCAACTAACGTCGCCGCTTCTTCTTCGATGGCCGGACTGGCTTGACATCCAACGGCCCATAACGAGACATACCTGAAAGCCGCGCCACCAGCATATACAAAATCACCAAAGCACCAAAACTAAACACCATCAACAACACACACACAGTCAATTTGGCATACAAATAAGGATAAGCGGGCGGGCCAGTGAACTCCACAGGAACTATAAACCACCCGTTGCGAGCATTAGCCTTCAACAACTCAATGCCACCAAAGTACGACATCAGCGGAATTAAAACCATCATAATACATCCAATTCCACGCCAAACAGGGTGTATTTTCCAGGGTTTAGTTTTCAGCGCAGAACGTTCATATTCACTAAATTTACCCATCATTAGCCTCCATTCGACTTGCCTTTTCGATAGCATCAACAATCTTATAATAACCCGTGCAGCGACACAAATTACCCGCTATGCCCTGACGAATCTGCTCACGGCTGGGATGTGGACGCTCCTCCAACAATTTTGCAGCCGTCATCACAAAGCCCGGCGTACAATAACCACACTGCACCGCCCCCGCCTGCACAAACGCGTCCTGAACCGGATGCAAATGATCGGGATCGCCCAGCCCCTCAATCGTCGTCACCTCAGCCCCATGAGCGCGCGGCGCAGGCACCAGGCAACTCATCACCGCGATCCCATCCAAATAAACCGTACACGCACCGCACTCCCCCTCAGCGCAACCCTCCTTCGTGCCCATCAGCCCGGCCTCATCACGCAACAAATCCAACAAAGTTTTATCGTAACCATTCTCGAACTGATACGCTTGCCCATTTATTTTTATAAAAAGAATTTCGTCCCCGCTGAATTTACTGCCATGAGAGCCATTTGCGGAATCCCCAGGGGAAGCGTGACCCCAAAGCAGGATGGGCTTAATCGGCATTGTGAGCTGCTCCCGTTCATGCAAGATATTGCTCAACCCCCGAGAAACAAGCACACGCACCATCTCGCGTCGATAAACGTCCGAAGAGCGAATATCGCCAATCGGGCGAGAAGCGGACATAGCCAGGTGCGCGGCCTCGGCCATAGTTTCATCATCGAGCTTGCGCCCCTGCAAATACGCTTCGGCCTCATCTGCGTGGATGATGGTTGGGGCTACCGCTCCGAGGGTGATGACGGCTTCACTAACGGTATCCTGCCCCAAGGTTAGCAAAATACTCACATTGACCAAAGAGATCGCCTGGGATCTACGTAATCCCAATTTCATAAAAATCCCGCGCTGGGATTTTTTCATGGCCGCAAAAGAAATATCCACCAGCATCTCGTCGGGACGGAGCACGGTTTTGCGCACGCCAGTATAAATTTTGCTCAATGGCACAACGCGCTCGCCCGTAACCGAGCGCAGCGTCAGGCTGGCGTCCAAAGCCATCAAAGGCGAGATTGTATCGTTCGCCGGCGAAGCGGTGAGCAGATTTCCGGCCACGGTGCCGCGATTGCGGATTTGCGGCGCGCCGATTTGCCAACAAGCCATCGCCAACGGCAAAGCTTGTTCTCGCAGCAATTTTGAGCCGACACAATGGTTGTGTGTCACCATTGGGCCAATATGAATGACGTTATCTTCATCCAGAACAATCTGGTCGAGACCGGGAATACGCGAGACATCAACCAATACATCGATATCAGTGCGAACGCCGCGCTCAAGTTCCAGAATCAAATCAGTAGCGCCGGCGACGATGCGCGCTTGGTCTCCTTGTTCATGTAGTATTTGCAGAACTTCTTTTATGCTGGTTGCATTGATATACTCATGCCACATAGATACTCCTTGTTTATGCAATCGTAGACTCACAAGGTGACTCGGTCAGGCACTCCGAGAGTATGCTACGCGAAGACCGGTCACAGCAAGTTGCTGTAATTGCTCAAGCCGGTCTCACGACCGTGCGTTTCTGACCCGTTTTTTCAATCACCTATCAAGCCTAAAATTGCCGGCAGCAATTGCTTCTTCCGTGATACTACGCCTTTGGCATGGCGGGTTCCATCGGGCTGAAGCGGGTAAGGCAGATCGGCTAAAATTGGCGGGGGGTTACTCAATAATAATCTGCTAGAACCGCGCACCACATCAGTCACCATCAACATGGCGAAATCCCAACCATTTTTCTCGCGCAGCTTGTCCAAAGCGTCTAACAAAGAGTCAAGATGCTTACTCAACTTTCTCAAATCTGTAACTTCGGCCTGCGCGACCGCGAATTTCATATTGGTTGCTTCGTAAGTTTTCAAATCGGTACTGATTATGTCTTCAGGATCACGATTGGATAAACCTGCTCCCGCTTCCAAAAC
>JAYELX010000037.1:0-5778 GCA_034717875.1 Chloroflexota bacterium
GCGCGAGCCCAACAGGGCGTTGAAGCCAGCCGCAACGACCAGCGTGGGCATCACAAATGGAACCCCGGTCAGCGCCCGCAGCAGCGTTTTACCCCGAAAATCGTAGCGAGCGAACAAATAAGCCCCCGGCAGCCCCAGCATCAATGTCAAAAAAGTGGAAAGAGCGGCTTGCCAAAGCGTGAATCCCAAAACGCGCCGTACCGAGGCCGAAGCCAACGCCTCAGCGAACGGGGCCAGCGCGCCGCCCTCGCTGCGGGCAAAGCTCAGCTGCAGAATACTCCCCAGGGGATAGAAGTAAAAAACAGCCAAAAAAGCGAGGGGGGCGAGCCAAAGTATGACGGTAAGTGTTAGTTTTGTGCGCTTGTTTTTCATGGAATGCATTAAAGACTGGTAATCGACATTGAGGTATACTGCCTGCATGATAGAGTTAGATTTTCCCCAATTGATGATGTTTGATACTGATGAACCTACAGCAGGCACTGCTGATCTTTGGCAAGCCCTCGAGCAGATCGCATCACCTGAAACCTCACAACGTTATCAGGGATTGGACATATTATTAGAGCTAGAGGTTCCTACTCGCTCCCCTTTGGTAGCTTATGTGCTTGCCACCCGCCTAACCGACCCAGACATAAATTTCCGTGCTAGCGTTATAAAAACACTGGGGAAAATCATTGCGCCCGCTTCGGGAGAGCCAATCTCATTACCTGCTCGCCGGTACCTAAAAGGGTATCATTCGATAGTAGGACGTGGAACGGTATTGGCAACTCTCGAAGTCGCAGAGATTGACGCGTCGGTGGAATCATATATCGCTGCATTATACAGATTATGGCCTCACACGGGCGCTATTCTGGCCGCGATCATGGCAAAGCATGGCGTTTCTGTTTCGCTGCGGCGGCAAGCCCTAAATTTCATTGGGCGAGTTGGATTCGTCGAGACGATTCCACAGCTTGAGCGGCTGGCTGAGCGACTATCATCGCGGTCGAATGGGCAAAAACGGATGTCATTTGCCCCTCCCGCAGAGCATGATGAGACCACGCTCTTGCCCACGGTGCAGGCCACACTGACTGTGCTTCGCGAAATCTAAGCGGGGATTGAAACCGTTGATACTTTTGGTTCATCGTGTACAGAGTTCGGTCAGGAGACCTTCACCAGCAGGGTTCGGTCAGGAGGCCATCAACAGCAGGATTCGTTTTTTGGTTTTTCTTTGTGTTCCTTCGTGTACTTCGTGGTTTAAACAATCACACCACCGCAACGGGGACAGTCACTCTCATCAGAACGGACCACAAATCCACAATGCGGGCATGTCGTCGGTTGGGATTGCCCCAATGGCGCGCCACAGGCAATGCAGCTTGGCGCCCCCACGGGATTAGGGGTTTCGCAATACACACAGACCGCACGCCGCAAGCGTTCGGATAATTCCAGGGACGCGCCTGCTGCCGCAGCAACTCTATCGACCACTTCCCAAACTTTTTCGTCAAGTTGCAAACTCTCGAAATCTTGAGCCAAATCATCAAGCCGTCCCAAAATGCTCAGGGGGCTATGCAGCGCGGATAAAGCCGTCTTGCCCAAACTGGCAGCCACCCCGAACATGGCCTGATCTCCAACCCGGATAGAGACCCCATCTTCGACGCGCATCAAAGAAACGGTCAGCGCAGTCTTGCCACCCGACCGCCGCCGTGTGCGCGTAGAGATTTGTACAATAACTCCGTCGGAGCTATTGATTTGCTGCGCCTGTAAGTTGCCATGATTAAATTCGGCAATCAGGGCCTGGGCAAATGATCGCGGCTGAACGTCGCCGTGCAAGGTTTTCTCTTTCATGGTTTCATATTTTATCGCCAAAAATCATCTTGTGTTTGCAATCCATCAGCCCGGCGATAGCGAAGCTCTCCGACCGAGCGGTGGGGTTGCTAACGCGTATACGCTCGGTCGTGAGACCTTCGCCATCCCTTGGAAAGAGACATCGCCGCAAAAATTTTTTCTTTCATATTTTATCGTCAAAAATCATCTTGTGTTTGCAATCCATCATACCATAAATTCAAAGTCCAAACGCGGCGCACGGGCAAGCAAAAACGGTTCCTACTCGCCCAACTCTTGCTCGAAAAACTCCAACACCCGCCGCTCGTACTCTTGTGGCGCGGCCAAATGATTGCTGCCGTGGTCGCCGCCCGGCACGACCCACAGAGCCTTTGGCTTATGCGCCGCTTTGAACTGCTCCCATCCTCCGCCCCGCTCGATTTCACCCTCACCGTAGATCAACAAAACCGGGCTTGAGCCAATAGATGCCAGATCATCGCGGGGGCTAACCAACCACGGATTAACGCCCGTTTGCAGCCAATAAGTTTCAGCAACTGTATAGAGGAAAACCTGCCTGGGGAGCGATTTCTCGGCCCCGGGCTGGGTGATATGTTCCCCAAGATTTGCGTAACCCCCTTCAGCGATGAGAGCGCGTATTCGAGGCTGGCGTGCCGAGGCCCGAATCAGGGTCACAGCCCCCATGGAAAAACCAAACGCGCCAATCCGCTGCGGGTCGATTTCCGGACGCGCGATCAAAAATTCCAGCCCCGCGGCGGCATCGTAGATTTCGTCCGCGCCCAGGGTGACGCGCGCGGGTGGGTCAGCACAAGCGCGAGTATCGACTTGCAGCACACCGTAGCCGGCGCGGATCAACGATTTCACAGGTGGGAGAGTCTGCCCCAGGGAACCCCCTAACCCTCCCGCGGTCAAGATTGCTCTTCCATTCTCCGAGGGGTAGTACCAAGCTCGCAGGGTGAGACCATCCTCGGTGGGCAGCCAATGTTCCTCGGGGGGAGATATATCTTCTAAAGTCCGAGGTATAGGACAAGCGGGATGAGTCAAGGCGGAAATATAAATCCAGGCCAGAGTGATGTCTATGGCTATGAGCGCAAAAACCAGTGCAAAGATGCCAAATAACGTCAAGCGGAAAAACCGTCTGCCGATCATCGCCCGGCAACCAGCGCGCATCAAAGCCACCATTCTAATGAACGGCGTTGATCCAGACGTTTCAACCCAGCATTGCCGGCCATCTCGATGGCAGTTTTATATTCGGCTGGGGTAATGGCGCGGTTGAGCTGCGGGTAGAGATGGGCACGATAAGCGGGGCGGTATTGATCCATCAAGTTGAGGTAGGTGTTGGTAGAAACTTCAGCCGCCAAGAATTGTACGATCTTGTCAGTACCAGCAAGATTAGCGGGTAAGATAAGATGACGCACCAGCAAGCCGCGAGTGGCAATTTGTTTTTCATCGAGTTGCAAATCTCCAACTTGGCGGTGCATCTCTTTGACGGCGGCCTGGTTGATTTTGGCGTAATCCGAAATTTTAGAGTAGCGCTCGGCTATCTCAGAGTCGGCATATTTCATGTCGGGCATGTAAATGTCGATCACGCCGCCGAGCAGCTTCAGCATGGTTTTGGAGTCATATCCCCCCGTGTTATAAACCAATGGGATTTGCAGGCCAGCTCGGGCGGCTATCAGCACCCCGGCCAGTATTTGCGGCCCGACATGGCTGGGCGAGACAAAGTTGATGTTGTGGCAGCCGCGTTTTTGCAGTTCCAGCATTATATTGGCCAGGTCTTGCGGCTCGACTTCGCGACCGGAGCCGGTTTGGCTGATGTCGGCGTTCTGGCAGTACTGGCATTGTAAGTTGCAGCGGGTGAAGAAGATGGTGCCCGATCCGCGAGTTCCGCGCAGTGGGTCTTCTTCCCCCAGATGCGGGCCGTAGTTGCTGACTCTGGCCTTTTCCCCCGTGCGGCAAAGGCCTAATTCTCCGGCGCGGCGGTCTACGTGGCAGGTCTGGGCACATACGTCGCAATTGGAGAGATGCTCGTAGGCCTCGGTGACGCGCTTTTCGAGTTCGCCGGTTTGGAGCAGGTTTAGGTAAGCGGGCTGGAAAGTTGTAGACATCATTGATATTTTACCCCAAACTTTTTTGCTGCTGATAGGGATTTTAACGAAAGGGAAGTACATAACGCGTATTGCTATCATCATAGGAACCGCGTTGCTTGAGGCAAAGCGGTTCCTACCATCGGCCGCACCGGGAGTCAGCCGTACCAGTACCCCCTACCTTCAAATTGAGATTTGTCTGCGAATAAACACCATTTCTTGACTTTAACCATCGTTTTGTGCTATCCTACTAATTGGTTATATATTTAATGTTTATGGGTTAATGGGAAATAATATTGAGGTAGAAATTATGATGCAGCGTGAAAAAGTTTCCGATAATGTTTATGTCTTCCAGAGTGAATTGTATGCACAAGTAACAGCCAGCATAGTTGTGGGATCAGAATGGGCTGTAGCTATAGATACTCTGGCCTATCCTGAGGAGACGTTGGAAATCAGAGACTTTGTCGAGCAGGAGCTGAAAGTTCCGGTGCGCTATGTAATCAACACTCATTATCATGCCGATCATTGCTGGGGCAATTGTTATTTCCCCGGAGCATTGATTATTTCTCATCAGCTATGTCGAGAGTATTTGCTATTGCACGGGGGCCCATCGATAGAAGAGGCTCGCAAGCAAAACAATGTTTTTCGTCAATCGAAAATAACACTACCACACATAACTTTCGCTGAGGGCGAACTGAGTTTACAGGTTGATGATAAAGTGTTGAAGATGATGTCTCTGCCGGGACACAGCCCAGACGGAATCGGAGTTTTGATCGAAGAAGACAAAACCCTTATTTCTGGTGATATCTTTATGTCGCTGCCTTACTTGGTGGATGGGAATATAGATGTAATGATCAAGTCTTTGAAGAAAATTGGCAAAATGGACATAAAGAATATTGTGCAGGGACATGGCGGTGTAATACTGCGGGGAGAAGTTGACAGAATGATTGATGATCACCTTCTCTACCTGTCCACAATTCGAAAAATCGTCAACCGAGCTGCTCGCCGTGATTATCCTGGGGAAATGTTGGATGCTGCCAGCGTCGAAGCTTGCGGCAAGGAGCGCGTAATCATGGGGGGGGTAGCCGAAGAGCTGCATCGGCGCAATCTGGATGCTTTATATCATCAATTATATGGTGAATATCCGGTTTATCCGGATGATGAGTGGTAGTGATTAGCTACTGTCTTGGTCTGGTGTGTTTCTATCATTTGCTCGACGAGCACGCCAACCAACTAAACGCTCAGTGCCGTTTATTAGACGTTTGATATTGGGGCGGAGAGACCACAGAATCAGCAACTCGACGATGATGCAATACAATACGTGATACCACGACGATGAGCCTATGCCCATTGTGGTGCGATAAGCGAAGATGAGTGCTGCAATGAGGGGAAGACTCATGGTGGCGACAGAGGCATAGCCTATCCCAAAGAGGATTAATACCCCAACTGGAACAAGAATAAAAATGATGGGATACCAGAGACCAATAGCGCCCCCTACGCTAGGCGCACCACCAGCGCCACCACTGATTTGAATGTGTCCGTCTTCATCTTTTCTAATTGAGTAAATCGAGTAGTTATGTCCGATGACAGCAGCAACGGGGGCTAGTATTTCGATCCACACGTTGCCCGGTACCAACCTTTGAGCCATCCAAACACCAGCTACCCCTTTTGCGATATCGGCAAAGCTGGTGATTATCCCAACCCATAGACCCGCAGCTCGCATGGCATTGGTCCCCCCCGTGCGCCCGCTTTGGATATTTCGGATGTCTTTTCCGGTACTTAGCTTGACGGAAATATATCCCATTGGGATGGCCCCAACGAGATAAGAAAGCACTAATACGCCTATTGAAGACAAGATTTGCATAACGCTTTTCTCCTA
>JAYELX010000038.1:0-5777 GCA_034717875.1 Chloroflexota bacterium
AGGTCGATAGAACAAGTCTAAGCCCAAAGCTAGTGGCTTGGCCAGCAAACCAGCCTGGTTATAGCCACGCTGCTTTTTTCTCTTCTTACCAATGGGGACAGGAGCAACCAAATCAATACTCCAAGCCTGATCCATCAACAAGGTCATCAGATAGCGAGCAAAATATTCAGCCAAAGCAATATCTTGTTTATACTTGATGCGATGCAGAGCCTGTTGAAGAGGGCCTTCAAAAATAGCCCAGGAACGCATCGCGGTCAGGTGCGATGGTGTCTCTTTACACCGATCGCAGATGCCTTGATTGCTTTTTATACTCTGACCACAGCGCTCGCAAAAAGGGGGCTTAACATGTTGTGTTTCCTGCTGACAATCTACACACCAGCGCACGCCTGGCGCACCACAACCCCCACATGTAGGCGGGAATAACCAATCAAGGGCATCTCGGCTCCATCGATACAATTTATATCTAATACCCATGATCATCTCTATGCCTATGACCAATCAGAACATCGCTCCTAAAGAAGATTGCATCAACTGTACACCCGCAGGTCCTAATAACAGAATCATAAGCGATGGGAAAATCAGAACTCCCATTGGGAAAAGCATTTTAATAGGGGCTTTTTGTGCTTTCTCCTCGGCGGCCTGACGGCGTCTTATCCGCATTTGTTCAGATTGAATACGCAACACCTTGGACATACTTACACCCAACTGCTCGCTTTGAATAATTGCAGCGACAAAGCTGGTCATCTCAGTAATATCTATCCGATCGGCCATAGATCGCAATGCTTCACGACGAAGCTTTCCTAACTGTATTTCCCGCAACACTCGACTGAAAGATAAAGCTAGTTCATTATCCCATTTCTCATTCACCTTGGCCATGGCTCCATCGAAACCCAATCCAGCTTCTACACAAATTGTCAATAGGTCAAGCGCATCGGGCAATGCCTTGCGAACCTCATCTTGACGGCTGCGAATACGACTTTTAAGTAAAAGCTCCGGAACGTAAAAGCCCACCAAAGCAAATCCCACTACCATCAAAAACTTGCGGCCTAAACTCCATTGGATAGACCCGATCGAAAAAATAAATAAAAGGAGTGCAGCGATTCCAATCGCCACTCCAAAACGCGCTGCCCAGAAAATAGTAGGTTCTAAACCTCTAGGATTTCCAGCCAACTCTATCTTTCGAGCAGTATCATCCAACGCGTTTTGAGGCGTAAAGCGTAAGGCAAATTCCCCAAGCTTGCGCGCCATCGGGAAGACAATGCGATCGGTCAACGACTGAGACATTTCGACTTCCTCGAGGCTGACCATATCGCCGCGACTGACAAATTCATTCAGCCGTTCCTGCAAAGGATCAACTTTGTCCTCACGATCGCGCTCCCCCACAATCACAAGAACAACTGCCCCAATCAAAACAACCCCACCGACAACTACAATTGCTATTATATCCATAAAATCACTCCGCGATTACACCTCGATGTCAGCTATGCGAGTCATAATGAAATATCCTATGATCACTAATATTGCCGCAGATCCAAATATGGCAAATCCGCACATCATTACTCCCTCTTGAAAAACCGACTTCAGATACTCAGGATTTGCCAACATAAGAACAGCCGTCAAGATAACAGGGAGAAGTGAGAGAAAACGGCCAGAATACATAACCTGGGCAGTCAACACGCGAATTTCACCCTTGAGTCTTATTCGTTCCCGGATCGTATAAGCAATCGTATCCAGGATTTCTGCCAGATTGCCACCCACTTCGCGTTGTACATTTATGGCCGTGATAATCAAATCTAAATCGTCGGATGGAATACGACGCAACAAATTATCCAGGGCTTGCTCCATCGAAATACCCAACTGCATTTCCTGAACTACCCGACGGATTTCATCCTTAAGTGGGGAGGGCATTTCTTTACTAACTGCTTCCATTGCCTGAACTGTCGAAAACCCGGCCCGAAGACCATTAACCATCAAGCTCAACATATCAGGCAATTGATTATTAAAATCCTCAAGTCGTTTACGTTTCTGTCTGTTGATATAAAAACGCGGTATGAAAAAGCCAATAATAGCGCCAATAATTCCAGCCATAATATCTCGTCCGGCAATGAACCATGTTAGTAGACCGCCACCAACAACAGCTATCACCATCAGAGCAACATATTCACCTGGTTTTAGCTTTAGGTCTGCTTGCGCTAATTTGCGCGCCATACCTTCTCCCCATGATGTCCTTTCGACTTGGACATTTACCCAGTCTGACAAGGCAGTAGAGCTATCCACATCGTCATCAGGTTCTTCCTCCTCTACGTAGTGGAGAAGGCGTTCTTCGACCAACGATTGCTCGCCTCTTACCGAAATGACAACGCCGATTATCAAGAGGATGAATACAACAGCCCCTCCTCCAATTAATAAGATTGTTGGCATAAATTTCTACTCTCTGGTCATTATAGAAAACAGAACTAATACTTTCGGCGGCCGCCAACCCCAAAAATCGATGGGGGTAAATGAATACCTGCTGCCTCTATCTGGCCTAAAGATTTTGGTCTCAGGCCTGTGGGCCTCATTTCTCCGATTATTTTCCCGTTGTCAATACCACGCTGTTCGAATTTAAAAATATCCGTCATCGTAATAACATCCCCTTCCATACCACTGATCTCAGTAACATTCACTACCTTACGAGTACCATCACGGAAGCGGTCTTGATGAGCAATTATGTCAACGGCTGCTACAATTTGTTCACGAATAGCTCTGATTGGCAGGTCCATACCAGCCATCAAGGTCATGGTTTCAATACGCGCCAAAGTATCGCGCGGCCCGTTTGAGTGCGCGGTGGTCATCGAGCCATCATGACCTGTGTTCATAGCCTGCAACATATCCAGAGCCTCTTCATCGCGGATCTCACCCACGATGATACGATCTGGCCTCATACGCAAAGAGTTAACCACAAGTTGGCGAATCGTGATTTCACCAGTTCCCTCGATGTTGGGAGGGCGGGACTCCAGTGGAATAACATGTTCCTGGCGAAGTCTCAATTCAGCTGCATTCTCAATCGTGATAATACGCTCATCAGAAGGAATAAACTGTGACATGATATTGAGCAAAGTCGTCTTTCCAGAACCAGTGCCCCCAGAAATGACGACATTCAGCCGGGCCTCCACACAAGCCTTTAGAAATTGCAGGGCCTCAGGCGTGATGCTGCCAAATTCAATTAATTGCTTAACTGTAATGGGATTCTTCGAAAACTTACGAATAGTGAGGGTTGGCCCCACCAAAGAAATAGGAGGGATAATTGCATTTACACGCGAACCGTCCGGCAAACGCGCATCCACATAAGGACTAGACTCATCAATACGACGTCCCAAAGGAGCCACAATCCGATCAATGATACGCATTACGTGTTCATCGCTCTCGAACGAAAGCGGAACTCGCTGAAGTTTACCTTTCTTCTCAATATAGATGTTCTTTGGGCCATTTACCATAATCTCGGTGATGTCCTCATCTTCTAATAAGGTTTGCAGAGGCCCAAATCCCAAAATTTCTGCAGCTATCTGTTCGAATAGCCTATGCTTCTCTTGACGCGATAGAACAATACTTTCTTCCGACAATATCTGTTCGAACAAATCTTGTATTGTGCCTCGCACAGATTCTATTTGAGTAACATCAGTAGTAGGGTCCAACTCTGCCAACAAACGATTCTGCACTCGAGTCTTCAAATCAAAGTAAGTGTCCTGCTGAGATTCGCCCGTTGGGGGAGCAATCCGACGCGACTGTAGAGAACCCAAGCTCGATTGGCTAGAGCCGTCTCCTCGATCAGTCTGGCCTGTTTGCCCTTGTTCTATTCGTCTAAGTAAAGACATACATTCACTTCCTGATGATAATTTTCATTCTTATGATGGGTAAATGGGACACAACGGGGAGCACGGTCGGGAGACCGGGTCCAGCAATTGGAAACCCGGATCCAACCACTCCGCTGTGACCGGTCCCATGACCGAGTCACCCCCTCGCGGTCTATGTGAGTCGGTTCCGGCGTGGCCGAGCCAGCCACCCTTTCCCCTCAAAAAGTCCCCAAGACGCTTACATATTTACCACATCGCGCGCCGCGTCAATCTCAGAAAGGCGATAACGAACAGTTTCAGCTAATTCTAAAATCGCCTGGGAGACGGCGTGTTTTTTAGTATTCATCACAAATGGAATACCTCGGTTCACTGATGGAACAACTACTCTCTCATCTTTAGGGATAACCACAGAGATTTCCTTGGAGAGATTTTCTCCAACAGCATCTGACGTGATGGCAATACGTTTATCATAATGATTTAAGACAAATAGAATTCTCTCCCGCTCGAACCCCAGAGTATTAGACAAGTCCAAAAAGAGACGCACATTATTGATGGATGGAATATTCTGTGTTGCTATTAAAATAACAATGGAACTAACGTCAATTGCGCTTATAACCACATCCGAGAGGTATGAAGACGTATCAACAATAATATATGCATACAGACGCCGCAAATAGGCCAATATATCACGGAATTGTTCTCCGGTGATATTTTCAGCATATTCAGGACGTGATGGAGCCGCTAATAATTTTATACCGGAGCTATTGTGCGTAATCAAGACATCTTCCACAATATCGGGGTCCAGCTCACTTGAACGAGGGGCTAAATCCACAATACTATTCCTCGCCCGCTCGTTCAACATTACGGACACATCCCCAAATTGCAGTTTGGCATCTACCAACACAACTGGTGTTTCTTCACTATGCAATGTGATCGCTAAATTTGTAGCTAGAGTAGTGCATCCAACACCACCTTTGGGGCTATAAACGGCCACTACCTTGCCGTACGACATCGCCGAACGAGAGTGACCATCCCCAGCAGCATGCGTCCCAGCGTCTGCAGGATAACGCTCGTCCATCTTTTTGCGCTCTTCTTTTGCCAATTCCCCTGCTCTTCGGACAGCATGAATCATCTCATCAACTATCGGCGGCTTCGTCAGAAAATCTCGAACACCGGCCAACATGGCCTTGCGCATGTAATTTGGATCACCCTGAACCGATAAAACTATTATCTGAATCGATGGAAGTTCTTTTCGAATGATTTCTGCCGCTGTGATGCCATCCATATCAGGCATATTTATATCCATAATCACAACGTCTGGCGATGTGTCTCTTGCAAGCTGAATACCTTCTCTTCCAGTCGCAGCAACGCCAGCTATTTCAAGATCACTTTCAAATTGCAGAAGTTTTCGGATATTCTCTCGAGTTTCCGCTACATCGTCAACAATGATTACCTTGATGGTATCTTCTTCTATCATTTAATTTCTCCAAAGCCTTGAACGGTTTCTTGCAGCAATCCGAGAGATAATCAGAAGTATGTCATCGCCATGGTACGGGTTGCGTTTATCGGGTTATCAATATTAAAGACACGCCAAGCGACCTGAGCTACAATTCAACCTCTCGATGAAGTTTATCAATCTGTATGCGATTGCCCTGGTTGTCTGCTTAAAAGGGATCGCCATATCCCGCCCGAAACACCGAGTTTGCCGCTTACGGGAGACTTTTGACCAGAATCAAACGATCCGTGGCGAGTGTGGAATCTGACAACGGATTGGTGATGGTAAATGTTAACTGATAATGAAGGTGACAATCACTTTCGCGAGTTGAGAAAATACTGAAATTCGTCCCTTCAGCGGCTCAAGAACACGCACAACACGATTTGATAAAGTGACTGTCACCTGTGTAACGTAAATTATCAGTCAATTCTAACCACTACCGACGGATT
>JAYELX010000039.1:0-5777 GCA_034717875.1 Chloroflexota bacterium
TTCTATCGGCATCAAAATCCTCCTTCTTCAGGCAACTAACTCTTAAATAGACCGCAAATCAAGAGTCTAAAATTGAAAATTACGACAAATAAAAAGCCCAATATACCCAAAAATAGCCAGTTGACGCAAAAGTGCAGTACATTGTCCATAATAGAATTTTATCCACCAAATTTAGGGCATAAAAAGCATTCAATCTATCACCTTGCATTTGCTTGTACATCCCCAAAACGATATATCCTGTTCGTCAGTATACCATAAGGGAACTCAACAATGGTACCTGAGTCCCCCAAAAACCTTTGCCCGCAAGTATCCCTCCGCACATCGCACCCCGCACATCGCACCCCGCACATCGCACCCCGCACCCGCACCCCAACACTCACAGCGTTGCCGAAAAATACCCTGCAACTCGGCGAGAGCAGTAATAGCCTCTTCCCTCTCATCGGGGCAAATCGATAGGGCCGCAAACTCATCCTCGTCCAGCACCAATTGACGCCCGTCGGGAAAAACCAGCACATCCAACGCCAAATCGCGATAAGAAATGACCCCCTTTTCGAACACAGCCGGGCTGGCAACATTGCAATACCAACCCTTGAGCCCATCGTCCCCCCGGTCGTGAATTTCGAAAATATTGTACCAGCGGTCAAAAAAATACGTCTCCACAAAACGATCCCCCCTGCGCATCCGCAACCCGTGCAAATCACAAACCTCACGGCCAAAATAAGCCTCGATAGTAATCTGCCCCTGGCTGCGCCGCAACACTTCCCCATCGTACCGCCAGGTTTCGCGCCCGCGTGCGTCTTGTTTGATCACGGTAACTTGAACATTAAGCTTCATTTTTTTAATATATGAATTGATTCCCGAGCGTCGAAGCTCAACCGAATCATTTCCCCGACCTGAGGGATACCCTTTTCTGTGGACGGGAAAACAAAACTCAATTGATAGCTGTTGATTACAACCCCAACGCGGCAGCGATCCCCACGGAAAGACCGCGTCGCCACCTCCCCCTCGAGCCGGTCAGGCAGTGCATCGCCCACACACACACCATCAGGCCGAATCAGTATTTTAACTTCACCATCGACAGCTTCCGGAGCGGGCAAAACCCCAATAGGCGTTCGAATTGACATCCCTGTACCGCGTCCCGGCAAAATATTATTCAGCCCCAAAAAGCGGGCCACAAACTCAATCGCCGGATGATGATAAATTGCTTGCGGAGTGCCAATCTGAGCCACCTGGCCCTGACGCATCACCACCACCCGGTCAGCCACAGCGAAAGCCTCCTCCTGATCGTGAGTGACATAGATTGCAGTCTGTTCCATCTGGCGCAAAATCTCCCCCAACTCGAAAATCAGCCGTTCCCGCAAAGTCCGATCCAGCGACCCCAGCGGCTCATCCAGCATCAGCAAATCCGGCTGAGGCGCGAGCGAGCGCGCCAAAGCCACGCGCTGCTGCTCCCCGCCCGAGAGCGTGCTCACATCGCGTTGACCGTGACCCGGCAGCCCCACCAAATCCAGCACCGCAGTGACGCGGGCCTCAATCTCGGCCCGAGACCATTTTGCCATCCGCAAGCCAAAAGCGACATTCTTGCCAACATCCTTGTGGGGAAAGAGGGCGTAATCCTGAAACATCAACCCAAAGCCGCGTTGATGGGGCGCGGTATCTCGCAGGCGTTGACCGTTCCAACGAACCTCACCCGAGTCAGATTCCACCAACCCGGCCACAACAGCCAACAGCGTAGATTTGCCGCACCCGCTGGGCCCGAGCACAGCTACAATCTCACCCCTGCCAACCTCGAACGAAACCCCGCGAAGGGCGCTTGTTTGGCCGAATGATTTATGGATATTGACAATTCTCAGTGCTGTCATGGAATGAGCGTATCCACGGCTTCGCGCAACAAACGAAGGGCATCTTCTGGAGTCGGCTCATCGGTTGGGATATGTGTGTCAGTTGCTGCGATTGGATGCACATGCCATTCCACAAGATTATCCACCCCATAACGTCGCTGGCCCGCCATGATTAAGGTGTAATCGGTTCGTTTCGTCTCTTCCCTAAAGAATAAGTCAAGGAAGGCATCTTGGTTGATTTCGATTCGCACCTTAACACGAGTTTCACGAATGACTTGGATAGAGATACGATGATTCGGGAAGAACTGTTCAGCGGCTGCACTGACCTCGGATAACCACTCTAAAGCTGTCATGGTGTTCTCAGACTTGTGCAGGTAAATTTCGGAGATGTTCGAGCCAACGCCCTTTTTCGGCGACTAACCCTTCCCACTCCATATAGTCGCGTTCAATTTCATGGCTATAACGATTTTGGATATGGCCTTGCTCCCAGGCTTCAGCAAATTCAGAGAAGGGTGAACGATATTTAATTTCGTATTCATTGATCTCGCGCTCACAAGCCCGAATTTGGGCTGCCAGATAGCTCTCTAATAACGAGAGCACTTTCTCGTTGGGGGTCTTCCCTGCTACAGGCTCAAGATAAGTAGTAATCTGAGGGGTTAGAGATAGTGTCATCATCGAAATCTCACTTTTTAGCCTTCTTCGGTCTGAGTTGAAAGGATTTTAATTCATACCTACTCACAGTTTCAGTTTCTTCCCCTTCCTCTATTGCTTTCATCAACGCTATATCTTCAATCGTATTCGCGAATAAATCAGAAAAGAATTCCTTCTGCTCCTGAATTGCTTCAATTACTGCTTGCTTAAATATGTTCTTTATTTGTACATCATCCATTGTGGGTATTGTCATTTTCTATATTCTTTTTTGGTACTTGCTCAAGATGTTGGTGGTGTAGTCAGGTTTTCGCGCAGCATCCCCGAAGGGGGACTATACCTGACGGGGCCTGACCTCGGATAACCACTCTCCTTGCCAGCGGCACGCACAGCGCGTCGGTTGGAAATCCAATCCACGTAGGTGGATTTCGCGAACCAGCCTCGAATTTATTCGATGGGCCTGTTGGTCAAGCAGCGATAGAAGTGCGTTGCATTTTGAAAATGCATTTCACTTCGGATTATTCAAGGGGATTCTTGGTCAACCCGTGGTGCAGCGCATCTTTGAGATGCAACGCACCACTAACATTTTGAGCAATCACTTATTTTTGCTCCCGGTTGCTGCAGGCAAATTATAAGCTGGCCAATCGCGTTCATCCAACAAATGGCTTAGTTCCCACGTCGTGATACCCAATTCGTGAGCCAGCCGACCGAACGAGATTTCTCCCTGACGGTAGCGGCGATATCGATCTCGGAGTAGCGATTCAAATCCCATTGTTACCAATTCGATGATTGTCTCTTGATGTGGAATGCGGCGTTTCTGACTTTGGTGTTCCACAAATTGACTAACTGGTTGCTTTAGTTTAATTGTGATTTCTTGCATGGTTCACCTCTCTAGAAGGCGTAATGTGTGTTCTACAAAAGCACGCGGATAGCGAGTTTGGATAGCATGTATGATTTGTATAGCCAGTTTTTTGTTCAGTTCATCATTATTAACCAGATCAACTATTACATCTAATAAGAATCGTTTGAGTTGTTTTAGTCGATCACTGACTAGATAAGCCAGATGGTCGTCTATTACCAAAGTAGCATCGTGCAAATCCGAATCTCCACCTAGCAATATACTATCTCGTTCACCATCTCCTAAATCGTAAACATCAATAAGCGATTCTAAGGCAGGATTTGATGGTGGTGACAGTATACTAATTTGTCCATCATCTATTCTGGATTTAGCAGCTTGGGCATCTGGATATCGAGCACCGGCTAAGACAACTTCGTTTCGAACAGATGTTGCTATTGCTATCTCACAGCGTTCCAGAAGGTAGTCTACGACTAGCCGTTCCGATATACTGAATTTACAAACTGTGATAAGTGGACCGGCATCAAAGATGAGTTTATACATATCTGTTTTGTTCAAAAATTAGCAAAGCGATGATTACATCTTGCGAATATGTGCTAACAGTATACTTCATTGTCGATACAATGTCATCTTGGCTAGAACTCTCCCACATCCGCAACTCTAAACCGCTCTATTGCCAGCATTCCTGCCACTGCGAATATCATTAAAATTGTGCTCAGGGCTAAGGCTTGCCCATAATTGAGCGCGCCGGGGCGGGAGAGCAAACGATAGATCACCACCGGTACAGTGGGATATTCGGGCCGGGCCAGCAGCGAAGTGGCCCCAAACTCACCGATGGAGATGGTGAAAGCGAAGGTTGCGGCCACGAGCAAGGCACGGCCTATCAGCGGTAAATCCACGTGACGGATGACCTGGCGCGGAGATGCACCCAGCACAGCAGCCGCCTGCCGCAAACGTGGCTGGATGCTTTGCAAGGCTGGAGTCAAGCTGCGCACCACGAAGGGAAAAGCGACCAAAGTATGGGCAATCGGAACCAGCAACGGGGAAGCACGTAAATCCAGCGGGGGCTGAGATAATGCCACCAAGAATCCTAATCCCAGGGTGACGGCCGATGTCCCCAATGGAAGCATCAACATCGGGTCAAGAATGCGGTTCAAACGAGATTCTCTGTCCCGGGCCAAAGCCCAGGCCGCAGGCATCCCCAATAATAAAGATAAAACAACCGTGGCCGCCGCGTAGCTGAGTGAAATTCCCATTGCCGTTGTCGGCGGCACGTAGAAAAGTGATTCCTGGGGATTGATTCCCAACTGCCGATAAAAAGCCAGTGTCAGCCCTGGGGCAACCGAACCGGGGCGCGTTTTGATCGCCCCCAACGATGTCACCGAGCGGGCAGCCAGCGCGAACAATGGCGAAATCAGCAAGATCAACATCAAGGCGATGATTGTGCCGGCAAATAAACGGCGGCGCAAACTGTGCAGCCGTAGAAGCGTGTGTTGGCGGGAGCGTAAGTTCAGCGGGCGGGAGAGCCGCGCTGACAGGCGGGTGTAAATTATGGTCATCAGCAGGGTGCAGCCCAACTGAAATATAGACAGCACCGCGGCTAGCGGCAGGTTAAAAAGGCTGATGGTTTGATAATATATTTCGACTTCCAGGGTTGCAAATTGAGGCCCGCCCAACACCAAAATTACGCCGAAGGAAGTGAAATCGAAAATGAAGACTAGCAGTGCAGATGCAGCGATGACGGGGCTGAGCAGAGGCAGGGTGATTTCCCGCAGCAACTGGACCCGATTTGCGCCCAATACCTGAGCCGCTTTGCCCAGCCGTGGGTCAAGGTGCGACCAAAAATCGCCCACCATTCGCAGCACGATGGTTGTATTATAAAAAACATGAGCGACCAAAATTGCCCCCAGCGTGTTGATGAAATGGATTGGCGGTTGTGAGAGATCGAAAATCCCCATCAGCGCCGCGTTGACCCAGCCGCGCGAGCCCAACAGGGCGTTGAAGCCAGCCGCAACGACCAGCGTGGGCATCACAAATGGAACCCCGGTCAGCGCCCGCAGCAGCGTTTTACCCCGAAAATCGTAGCGTGCGAACAAATAAGCCCCCGGCAGCCCCAGCATCAATGTCAACAAAGTGGAAAGAGCGGCTTGCCAAAGCGTGAATCCCAAAACGCGCCGTACCGAGGCCGAAGCCAACGCCTCAGCGAACGGGGCCAGCGCGCCGCCCTCGCTGCGGGCAAAGCTCAGCTGTAGAATACTCCCCAGGGGATAGAAGTAAAAAACAGCCAAAAAAGCGAGGGGGGCAAGCCAAAGTATGATGGTAAGTGTTAGTTTTGTACGCTTGTTTTTCATGGAATGCATTAAAGACTGGTAATCGACATTGAGGTATACTGCCCGCATGATAGAGTTAGATTTTCCCCAATTGATGATGTT
>JAYELX010000040.1:0-5749 GCA_034717875.1 Chloroflexota bacterium
TGCGTTTTGCGTGCCTTTGGCAAACGTGTTTCGAGTGTCAGCCATGAATTCATTCACGGCTTTCAATCAATTGCCCAGAGTATTGTGAAGATATATGCAGGTAGGGTAAACAAACCACGAAAATCCACCATCGCATGGTGGATTTTCGTGGTATAAAACCGTTATGTTAATCAAACGACCATCTATTAAAAACGATATTCAAGCCGCGCCAACCCGCAGCCGAGTTGCAACGCTGATCGGGCCGCACCAGAGCGGAAAAACCACAAAATTGACCAGCCCGCCTATCAACATTACAATACATATAATCATCCACATAAAAGAGGTGCAATCATGAAAACTATTCAAATGACAATTGATCTACCCCTTTTAGAAGAGGTAGATAAAACAGTGCAAATCCTAAACACCAATCGTTCAGCGTTTATTCGTGATGCGCTGCAATTTGCTCTTCGTCACTATTACATCAAAGAGATGGAAAAACAACAAGCTCAGGGTTATGCAAAATATCCTATTAATGCTGGCGAGTTTGATGTTTGGGAAAGCGAGCAGGATTGGGGGCAAACATGAGGCGAGGAGAAGTTCGATGGTATAAATTCAAGCCGCCGGACAAACGAAGGCCTGTATTGATTTTGACCCGCAACTCTGCAATTAACTTTCTAAATGCACTCACAATTGCTCCTATCACGAGTACTGTCCGTGGTATCCCTTCCGAAGTTTTCCTGACAAGGGAAGATGGTTTGTATAACGAATGTGCAGCAAACTTTGATCATGTCCAAACCGTCTCTAAATCGAAAATTGGTGACATGATAACTCAACTTTCCAACACACGCATGCAGGAGGCCAATCAAGCTATTAGCTTCGCTCTGGGTATAGACGAAGCCATTTTTTAAAATTGTATATGTGGTACTTGTCCCGTATGCATTCAAAAAAAACAAGTAGGTGAATGAATTCGCGGCAGTGGGTTACGCTTACGAAAACCGCCTAGCATATAATTCTTCATCATAGGGAGACATTCGATTCGGGCACTTCTCGCGTGGACACATCTGGCAGCTCTTGAAATCACTTTCCGTCTGAAAATGAATTCCAGAAACCGACTGACCGGGGTGCATCAAAAGGCTATCCAAAAGACGCACGCCGATAGATTCTTCAGGATTACCGATCAGAGCAAACAAAGGCCGCTGCGCCTGAATAGGCCAATCCTCCAACGAGCCGGGGTGCATGCACGCCGTACGACCGAGTCGATAACGCTCTTCCAAATGCACACCCAGACTATTCCGCGCCGCATCCAAAGCCATCCCATTAATGACATCGGCATAATAATTATCGAGGATATTATCAATCGAATCCATCCAGGCTTGAAGCTCCTCACCACAAGTCGCTACAAAGGGAAAGGCGCGGTGAACCTCGTCAAGGTTAACCCGAAGAACACGACTATTAAAAAGCTGTCCATCAAGCTTAACCCTATCATCTCCCACGGCTTCACAAGAAACAACTCTATACATAGCCTTCGGTTTGGCAAAGCCCTGAACTTCCCCAATCATTCTTGTAATCGCATCAGCGCTGGATTGTCCCACCTTAGTATCCAAAACATGCTGAATATCTTTAGGCGTTGGTTGAAAGGCAATATCGTTTAAAACAATTGGTTGCATATATTTCTCCAAATACGGGTTGAAAGCTAAACAGTGTTTTGAAATTTGCGAACAACGGCATATTTTAACACCGACTTAAACAATAAGCAAACGAACTTGCTCGAAATAGAAACGTGCATTGCAGCTGTTCTTGATGCGCTGCACATCGGACATTAGAAAACAGCCTATATTTCACTGTTCCATAGGTGCCAAGCACTCCTAAGTGCCACTCTCCCGAAGTGCAATGCACCTGTTATTTAATAATTTGATTTCGAGTCACTTCGAATCGATTGTTTCCTAAAGACCTTGATTTTCTCCCCACACTGGATACAATTTATACAATGAAAGATTCCTCCTCCCCCTCCCCCAGATACAAAAACCCCCTGCTCTTTTTGAAACTAGGCGGTTCGCTGATCACCGACAAAACAACCCCGCACACCCCGCGGCCCACGGTCATCGCCAGATTAGCGCAAGAAATCGTTGCGGCCCGAAAAGAAAATCCCGGCCTGCGCTTGGTGCTGGGTCACGGCTCGGGGTCGTTTGGACACGTCCCGGCGAAGAAATTCAACACCCGTCAGGGAGTGGATTCGCCGAAGGATTGGCGGGGATTTGCGCAGGTGTGGCACGAAGCCTCATCGCTGAATCACATTGTGATGACAGCCCTACATGCCGCAGGATTACCGGTAATATCATTTCCAATCTCGGGGGGTGTAAGCGTTAAAAATGGACGCGTGGCGACCTGGAACCTGATTCCGTTAACCGCGGCTTTGAAGGTAGGCTTGCTCCCTGTGGTTTTCGGTGATGTAGCCTTTGATTCAATCCGAGGCGGAACGATTCTCTCCACGGAAGATATCTTCGCTCACCTGGCGCGCCAGCTGCACCCGCAGCGGATTCTGCTGGCCGGGATCGATGCTGGCGTCTGGGCCGACTATCCCCATTGCACCGAACTAATCCCCACAATCACACCGGAGAGTTGGAAAAAGGCAGCCCCATCACTGGAAGGCTCGGCGGCGACCGATGTCACCGGTGGAATGGCCAGCAAAGTCCGCGCCATGCTGAATTTAACGGTAGATGTTCCGGGGCTGGATGTACTCATTTTCAACGGCAACCAACCCGGCAACGTGGAATCCGCAATTCGAGGAAAGAATATCGGAACACGGTTATATAATCCAAAGCATCATCTTATAAAGTAGGGGCGAGTTAGCTATGACCGGTCTTGCTATCTCGAAATAATTAGGAGACACCCCTGCATGTATAAAACATTAGCAAGAAATCCTCATCCCGATCTACATCAAAAGGAGGCATAATCCCATGACTGGACGTATCATCCCCACCGCTGAGCCATTTTATTTCCCCGGTAACGATATTGGCTGCTTGTTGGTACACGGCTTCACCGGCGCGCCCAAAGAGATGCACTGGATGGGCGAATATCTGGCTGAACAGGGATATACTGTCCTGGGAATCCGTTTGGCCGGACATGCTACCAAGCCCGAAGATATGCTCCGCACCCACTGGCAGGACTGGTTGGTCTCCGTCGAGGATGGATACTGTCTCCTGAACGGAATCACACGTGAGGTTGTCATTGTGGGCCTCTCGATGGGGGGCACTCTCTCGCTCTTGTTTGCGTCCCAATTCCCGGTGACAGGCGTGATTGCCATGTCCACCCCCTACCAGCTCCCACCCGATCCCCGCTTGCATTTCTTGAGATGGCTGCATTGGCTGATGCCCACAGCGCCCAAAGGCGAAGAATCAGATTGGCACGATCCCGAAGCGGAGAAAGATCACGTCGCCTACCCCGCTTACCCCACCCGCTCGCTCCTGGAATTGAAATATCTGCTGGCAGAGATGCGGGCCGCGCTCCCAGAAGTCACCGCTCCAACGCTGTTGATGCACTCCCGTCAGGACGGCGGCGTCAATACTGACAATATGCCCAAAATATACGTGCGGTTGGGCAGCGAAGACAAAGAGATGCTGTGGATCGAGAACAGCGGACATGTGATTGTGCGCGACGCGGCGCGGGAGCAAGTTTTCCGAGCCGCCAATGAGTTCATTTGTCGGGTGAGCGCAGATCAAGATTGAGGTAAATGTTATTTCTCGTTACTCACGCTACTTCTCGTTACTCATGCTCCGCGTGGTAACGTCACCCCCAACGCTCCGCGTTCTTGCAATGCGACGCAGAGCGTCCGAATCTGCGTGCCAACGCGGAGCGTAGGCACAAGGATGTTTTCTCGTTACTCCCGCTACTTCTCGTTACTCACGCTCCACGTGGTAACGTCGCCCCCAACGCTCCGCGTTCTTGCAATACGACGCAGAGCGTCCAAAACTGCGTGCCAACGCGGAGCGTAGGCACAAGGATGTTTTCTCATTAATCAGGCTCATTTTTCTCGTTACTCACGCTCTGCGTGGTAACGTCACCCCCAACGCTCCGCGTTCTTGCAATACGACGCAGAGCGTCCGAATCTGCGTGCCAACGCGGAGCGTAGGCACGAGGATATGCGGAGCGTAGGCACGAGGATATGCGGAGCGTAGGCATGAGGATGCTCACTCACCACCTAACCGCCACCAATCGTGATTGAGGTAAATATCATGAATAAAAAATCTTTCCTTCTAGCTTTCTTCGTTTTACTCCTGGCCAGTCTGGCCTGTGGTACAACAACACCTATCGCGTTAACACCAACAATTCATCAAGGCCAGCTAGAAACCATAGTTGCTGCCACGGTTCAAGCCCTGGATACCAGTCCAGAAGCCCAACCCGAGGCAACCGATGCGGGAATTTCAAGCTCCCCAACAGCGCAGCCACCCAGCTCAACCCCAACATCAACAGCGACACAAGAACAACCACCCTGCCAGCCCGAACATCCCGGCGCGCAGGTTCTTCCTTTGCCGGCTGGATTCGCCAGCAGCGTTGACGTACAACCAATAGAGCTTTACGACACACAAGGCAATCTGCTGGGGAGCAAACAAGCCCCAGGGTTGACATGGTTGGAACCTGGGCAAATCCACATCGCTGGCGGGCAGTCGCAAGGCATCCCCAACATTCCGTTGGTTTATCATAGTCTGGAAAATGGCGGAGTGCTCAAATCCAACACTAACGGCGAGGTGGTGCAGATAAACCAATCACCCGGCCTAGTCACCTTGACCGGAGGGGAAGGAAACTCCATCATCGCTTACAGCACCAACGACAGCGACCAGGCTGCCGGCGGTTGGATCAGCAGGCTCTACGCCGGAGAATTGGCCGCAATCAACGCGGCGCAGCCGCTGATGACGCGCTCCGAGGGAGAGATGGCTTCGTCATCTACCCGCTGGCAGTACACGTCGAGGATGGCGCGGGGCAAGGAATCTGGTACACGCTCTCGATGTGGGGCATCGGCAACATCAATTTCGCGCCCTACAACGGTTTATACTACTTCGACTTTTCCAGTGCACAGGTGAGCGAGTTTCTGGGTTTCAACTCCCGGCTGGCAGGATTCTCACCCGACCAGACCACCGTCGCCTTTGGCCAAAATCAAAACGGCCAACCCGGCGGATTGGGGCTTGGCTTGACGGTGAAAAATCTGATCACTTGCCAGGAAACGTTCATCGCCTTCAACCCCAATACCACTCTGGGCGGGGGCTATGTGGTCTTCTCACCCGACAATCAATACCTGGCCTGGTTGGAAGCCAGCGGCCCCAACAACATGCAAGCTCAGATGCGCCTACGCGTGGCAGAAACCGCCAACGGCAATATCTTGGTCGATTCAGAGACTCCCAATCTGAGCAGTTTGATCGGGGGCGAAGTTCCATCTTTCATAAAACCGACGGGCTGGCTGGCGAACCATTTGATCTTATTGGAAGTTGGTGCCCCATCTCAAGCATCCCCCATCATGGTTGTCTGGGCGCCTGACCCCAACCAGCCGTTGGATCCCGCTCTAGGAGCGAATCAATCCGCAGCCTTAGCCGATGGTGTTTTTGCTGGTTTTATTTATCCATAGCAAACTTAAGTAATTGCTCAAGAGCTTGTTGGTTTATAAAAAACAGTTCGCTTGACCTCTAGTCTGAATGGACTTCGTAATATTAGCATGGTCGGTTTCGCGTAGCACCCTATAAGGGCATCACCGTGCGGGCGTGTTCTTACGAACGTAGCA
>JAYELX010000041.1:0-5711 GCA_034717875.1 Chloroflexota bacterium
TGGTGTTCTGAATGCAGACCTTCTTCAAGTTGGTTGGGCTTGAAATCGCCTAAGAAAAAAATTCGAGAAAGTGGTTTATGGTTGGTAAATGGGCTTTATAAGAAAGGGCTTACGCAAAACGAATTGGAGAATCTTGAGAATATTATAAAAGCAGGCTAAGTTATGGTAGGCGGGGTCAGCGATGACCCTGCCCCCAATACAGCACCGAAAGTCCTAAAGGGTAGCTGCGCTAGTGAGACTTTAATAGCAGCTCGCCGATGAATTGCAATGTCTGCTCCTGTGGGGTGCTGCGCAAGAGGGGAAATCGAAACTTGATCAAAAAGCAAATCAGCCGTGAATAGAATTAGCTAATTTGCCGTAGGCATACCCCTGACAATCTGGCACTGTTCCGCAGCCCTGGAATTTATTTCGGGGTGGCCGGCGATTTGTGTGCTGGTTAAATATGACAACGAATTCATAGGATTTACCGAATTGGTCGCGGTCTAATTCGATAAATCCTACCGATTCGTTGTTATATTTGGAAGATATAACCCTCACTCATTCATTAAACATCTCCCCCACACTGATCCCGTGGTGTGCTCGCAGGATAACCTCACCCAATAAAGGGGCCACAGAGCAAACGTGGAGTTTGTCCGCGATAAGCTCGCGCTTATCTGACGGGATGGGGATTGTGTCTGTCGTAATAATCTTAGTCAGGGGCAGCGCGGCCAAGCGTTCCACCGCGTGGGGGGAAAATACTGGATGCACAAATACCATGTAAATATTTTCGGCCCCAGAATCTTTCGCCAAAATCGCCGCCTCGCAAACCGAACCGCCCGTATCGACCTCATCATCGACAATTATGACGTCGCGACCTTGCACATTCCCAATCAAGGTTAGTGCTTCAGCCTGACCCCTCTTAGCATCAGCGCGGCGTTTTTCCACAAATGCAATCGGGATATCGAGATCAACAGCAAAGTTGCGCCCTTTCTTGGCAAAGCCCAGGTCTGCGGTCAGCACAACCGGGTCTAGCATCTGAGGAAGTATATTCTGCACGTATTCGGTGAGAATGTGAAAAGCACTAATTACATCTCCGGGAATGGAGAAAAACCCCTGAAGCTGACCGGCGTGCAAGTCGAGAGTCATATAACGATCAGCGCCGGCTACTTCTATCATATCAGCGACCAAACGCGCGGTGATGGGCACGCGCGGCTTGTCTTTTTTATCGGAACGGGCATAAGCCAAATAAGGCACCACCGCGGTAACCCGCCCGGCAGAATCAAGGCGCAAGGTTTGCAGCGTGATCAACAGCTCCATCAAATTGCGATGAACCGGGCGTGAAGTGGTTTGAATAACATAAACATCCTGCCCGCGCACACTGCCGTGCAGCCTCACCCACAAATTATCGTTAGGAAAATGGAGCACATCGTGCCCGCTCAATGAAACACCTAAATAATCAGAAACCTTCTTTGCAAACTCAGGGAAAGCAGTTCCGGCAAAGAGCTTAATATCGCCATACATACCCGTATTTTGATCTTTCATATTGTCCCATCCTGCCATTCAGAACGCAGCACACTCATCAACAAAACATCGACATACTCCCCAGCATAAAAACGCGCCTGCCGCATACGCCCCTCGTGGACAAAGCCAGCCTTCTCATAAGCGCGCATCGCGCGGGGATTATCAGCGTGTACCCGTAAAAAAACCCGGTTAAGGTTCAGAGTGTTAAACCCGTGCCGCAAAATAAGCCTCACAACATCAGTGCCGTAACCCTGGTTCCAATATTTCTTGGCACCAATAAAAATCCCCACCTCGGCCGTGCGCAAACGCCAATCAAGCCCAAACAGCCCGCAATTGCCTACCGGCACCCATGCATCCTCGGCTTCGATTTCAATGACCAAAGGCCGCTCCTCCTGAGGCCTTTCCAGCATCTTCTCGAACCATTTTTCCACATCGGTTTGCGAGAGCGGCAAAAACACCGTCAGCCCCTGGCGCACTTCGGGGTCATTGAGCCAGTCAGCAAAACGGGGCAAATCATCCTTTTCCACGGCTCGCAATCGAACTCTATTTCCATAAATCATAACGACACTCCATCGAGTAATTCATTTACTGCCTGACGGGGGGACATTCGCCGCCTAACCAAATCAGCCAAAACTTTTTGATATTTATCCGCAGGAACTGCCTCTTGCCAACGGTTTAGCAATGTTGCTTGCAGCAAATCATCCAATTCCGATTGCAAACGAGCGCGCTCGCGTAGTTCCAAACCCCCGCTTTTTTTTAGATATTGATAATGCCGCGCGATCGAAGCTCCAAGCTCCGAGACACCGGTTCCATCAGTGGCGATTGTCTGCTGAATAGGTGGAGACCAGAAAGACTCCTTTGGAGAGGCTTCCGTTGTTGGGGCAGATACTACCTCCAATCGCCCGTGATGATGGAACACTCGCCGAACCGGGTGGGCCAGATCGAGCATTCCGCGCAATGCACGTTCTGTGTGCTCCGCTCCGGGACGGTCAGCCTTATTGACCACCAAAATATCAGCAATTTCCAATATCCCCGCCTTGATAGCTTGAATATCATCTCCCAAACCGGGAACGTCTATCACCAAAGTAGTATGTGCCAGTCGGGCAATATCCACCTCCGCCTGGCCCGCGCCGACCGTTTCGATAAAAACAATCTCGAACCCGGCTGCGTCAAAAGCCTGAACCAGCCCCGAGGTAGAAATTGCCAACCCTCCCAGGGAGCCGCGCGAAGCCATCGAGCGGATGAACACGCCCGCATCCCCAGATAAATCCCTCATGCGCACGCGATCCCCCAAAATCGCCCCTCCCGAAAATGGACTGGTCGGGTCGACCGCTACAATAGCAACACTTTTTGGCCGCTGATCTTCGGGTGGATGACGGTAATAATGCGCCAACCGATTGACCAGAGAAGATTTCCCCGTCCCCGGTGCACCCGTCACCCCAACAAGATGCGCTTTCCCGGTGTGAGGGTAAAGCTTGTTCAGCACGGCGCGTCCCTCAGGAGTATCGTTTTCGATCTGTGAAAGCAAACGGGACAAAGCCAAGCGATCACCCGCCAGAATATCGTCGACAGAAATCATCTCAAACAATCGCCTCACGGATCTGTGTCACGATAGTTGTTGTCAATGTGCCGGGGCCGTAAATTTCGGTTACACCAATTTCTTTTAATTCGTCCGCATCGTCATCGGGAATGATTCCGCCCAAAAACACTTTGACGTTTTCTTGCCCATTAGCATGAAGCAATTCGAGTACCCGCGGAACCAGGGCATTATGTGCCCCAGAGAGAATCGACAATCCAACCACGTCGACATCTTCCTGCAAAGCCGCTTCGGCGATCATCTCCGGAGTTTGGCGCAGGCCAGCGTAAATGACTTCCATGCCCGCATCCCGCAGCGCACGGGCCACCACCTTGGCCCCGCGGTCGTGACCGTCCAGGCCGGGTTTAGCGATAAGTACGCGGATTTTCTGTGCTGCTTTTCTCATTATGCCTCCGTACCCCCCTCAATCCCCCCGCCACGGGGGGAAGCTAAACAAGTTCTCCCACCGCAGCGGGGGAAGGTAAAAAGGGGTGAATGATTATTCTGTGTCGAGGATTTCGAAAATAATTATACCGCGTTCCCCATCCAAAAAAGGGCTTTAGATAAGGTTTGTAATGGTGAACGAAAGTTCACCATTGCCCGCAAGCGCCCACCCGGTGAATTTCTCCAAAGGGAACGCGGAGCGTCTTTGCGCGCGTTCCACCGCGGGAGCGATGGAACGAGATGTTTGAAACTAAAACCAGACTTCGGAAATCTTCGGATGCCTTTTTGTTAGCGAAATATGTCGTTCGAGACTTCCGAAGTCTTGCCTCTTCTTCATAATATCGGGAATTGCTGATACTCGACTACTTAAAATTGTATTTTGAGCAATTTCATTTTAACGCACACGAAAAACCGGGCTGGATTGTCAACTTCCTTTGTGGAGATTATAATGCTTGCATGTCTTTACCCCATTAATTTCTGAAAAACTACAAATCTTTCTATGACTCATCAAGCTTTATCGAAACTTCACGTTGAAATGCGCACCTGCCGTTTGTGTTTGGAGGCGGGCTACAATATCACACCACCAGCGATCATATCTGGGGTGATGGGGGCGCGACTCATGACCATTGGGCAGGCTCCGGGCATCACCGAGGTAGAAGCAGGTCGCCCCTTCAACGCCGGCAGCGGGACGCGCTTATTTAAGTGGCTGTCGGGCGCCGGTATCGAAGAAGATTGGTTCCGTTCCACACAGTATATGACCTCGGTGACCAAATGCTATCCCGGACGGGTCAAGTCCGGCAGCGGGGATCGCGTGCCCAAGAGAAGTGAACAAAAGCTTTGCCGCCCTTACCTGGACCGCGAAATAGAAATAGTCAATCCCGCTTTGATCATCCCAATTGGGCGTTTGGCCATCAACCTTTTTTACCCTCGGCGAATGAATCTCACCGAGATCATCGGCACGCAGAAGCAAGTCGATGGTCATTGGGTTGTGCCGCTGCCGCACTCATCCGGAGCCAGCCGCTGGCACCAAACAGAATCCAACCGAGCCTTGATCCGTCAGGCCGTTGAATTGATTGCTGAGCATGTGCAGCAGCTTTTTCCCGATTTGTGAACCATCCCGAACTTGGGAATGGTTCACAAATTCCATAAAAAAAGCCCAGGTCAAAGACCTGGGCTTTTGCGTTTCTAAAATCTAAAACATCACTCCACCTGCTTGAAGTAGACAATGATGGTGCTCTTATCGCATTCTTCGTAAGTGTCAAAATAGATTTTGTCGGACATGGGCAAGCCAGCCTGATCCATTAGCTGTACCCACAGGGATTGGGCTGTGGCGAAGGGGCCCTCGACGTATTCAGTTAGATCGAATTCGTAACCTGCTGGGCCGTATTGTGTGGCAATCCCGGTGACAGTAACTAGATCAATTACCTCGCCCGCTAATTGTCCACCCAGTTTGACCACCACACCGCTAACAGGGGCACCATTCAAACTGAGTACCTGACCTCCCACACCCATCCAAGTGCATCCCAACTCGGCATGATATAGGTTGGGAATGTATTGGGGGTTGCCTTCATGCAGCACAAAGGGCATGCCACCTTCGGTGCTTTCATCGCTACCGGTATCGGGTGTGTCGGGTGTGGCAGTTACCCCGCTGACCGCTTGCAGCGTTGCAGTGGGTTCTAGAGTACTGGTTGCAGTGGGCACTGTCGAAGGGGTAGGTGTCCATGTGGGAGGAAAAACCTGCTTCGGCGTGGGAGTTAACGTATCCAGGGCCATAGCCTCGGGCATTGTGGGGGGCGGAAAGGGGTTGATGCCCACGTTCGGTTTGACTAAAACTGTCAAAAAGGCAATCCCCACACACAACGACATCACCAGCACGGCGATTGTCAATATATTCCACACCAATTCCGGGTTAGGTTCTGTTTCTTTCTCGCTTTCTTCAATATAATCAAAATCGAAGGCGTCATGCTCCATGGTATTCTCCCTTCCAAATAGTAACCGTTCACTCCCCATCCGCCTCAATCCCCCCGCCACGGGGGAAGCTAAAAAACCATCCACTTGCTATGGGGAAAGTTGGAGATGGGGTGAATAATTACTCCAAATAATGTTTATGGTAAGTAAATCATAATCTCATTTTGAGCGCGCTGATGTTCTAGCCAATCATCCAAGCTCTGGACTTGCATTGCCCGATACG
>JAYELX010000042.1:0-5701 GCA_034717875.1 Chloroflexota bacterium
AGCCGCTTCAGGATAGGAAAGCCCCCAGTAATCTAACTCAAAACGGCGGTATGCGCCTTTTACGCCCCCAATGATGCTGTTGTAATAAATATATTGGTACGGGTGGAGTTTGACGCCTTGAAAAATTCCTGGAAGGATTAAAGCTGCCATAATTATGGCCTTGAGCATTGGGCGATGGATTGTTTCGAAAATCATGTCCAAGGCTATGCCCGCAACTAGAAAAATGGGCGGCAATAGGAAGAAAACCTGCCTAGAATTATCGTATAAGGGGGCCCGAGAGACCACCAGGCCAATTACGGGGATAAAGAACCAGATACTAACTAGAATTAGCAAATTTTGCCTGTTTTTTGTTTTTATCCACACCCACACTAACCCAATTAGCCCAATCAAGAATAATACCAAGACCGGTTCTGTAAATTGTATTGCCAACACCACGGGCAAGTAAGTCCAGGGGATGTCTGCACTGGAGTAGTAATTGTAGTTGAAAAGTGTTTCCCCTCTCCAGGGATATCGCGACATCACCGTTAGGCTCTCATAGACGTGTTCCAACGGATTGGGCCATAAGTAAGGCCATGAGACATAAACGACATAAAGCGCAATCAAAGTATAGAAAAACAAAACAGGAATTGCCCTTTTCCCCGATTTGACGAGCATGTATAGCCCAACCAATAAACCTGCTAAAGGCCCTAAAATTCGGATTGAAGTGGTTAGCCCTAGTGCAAATCCGGCCAATATAATGGGTGCATTTATTAAAGTGAAGATTGGGCGGAATTTCTTCCAAAAGTACCAGATTATGGGCGCCGGGCTGATGATCAACAACAGGAATCGCAATTGCTGAAAGAGGGTAAACGCCTTTCCAATATAGATATTTGCACTGGCTTGGTAGGCGTCTTCAGCTACAAATGCAAATAAACGACCAAGCAGGGTTTGCTGATTGCTTTGATAAAGCCCACTCATTACGTTAGAGATTAAATTATAAAAAACTTGCGTCCCGCAGACGAGCAGGCTCAGGGCAGTTAGCCACAGCAATGTCGCAACCAGCAGATTCCGCTTGGAGTTTTTGGATAGCTGCCGCCAGTTTGCAGCAACGGCATCGAAGATTCGGGGAACGTGACCCTCTCCAAGGACGCTATCGTGCGCCCTCAGCCCCAGGGCGACACTGGCCAAGAAAAATGACATAAAGGGGATGTCCTTTGGGCTGATGAAGGCATGGCCCCAAAAGAGAGGCTGTGTCGAAAATAAAAGTGTGGCCCCGAAAGCGGCCCAATCATGCAGCCAGCGTAGACACAAACAATAGAAATAATAGACTCCTAATTGGAAAGTGGCAAAGTAAATAAAATGTCTGATCTGCGGTACAGCCCAATCTATGCCTAGCTTGCCAAGAGTTCGGGTGACCAACGTAATCCCTACGACATAAGCAGGCCCATAATTATCATACGTATTCCCAAAGGTGGGAAATACCCCTTCGCTCCACCACTTTTCAAGCGATCCCAGGGTTAGATTGGCGTATTTGTAAAATTTGAACTCATCCCAGCTATTGCCGTAATCGTGTAAAACGAACACGCCGATGATCAAATTGATGGCAATCAGCAATAGTATGGGCGCATATTTCAGTCGCTTTGGTGTGGTTGGTGTAGGAGATGTATTAGTCAACGGTGTTTATTCCTTGATTATGTCATTTGGGGCTGGTTATAAGGTGACAGTCACCTATAAAGTCGATCTACACCTTGAATTATCTCGCTAACCAGCGTGTTTTCTCTAACAAGACACTTTTGTAGGTGACTGTCACCTCACGCAAAGTTTCTTATTATAAATTGTCATTGATTTTCGCCCCGCGGTCAAGTGAACTCGCAGCCGGACAAGTATTTCGAGCTAAACAAACTCACCCAAATCAAGGGGAAATAGCGGGAAGTCGGGCCGGATGCAGCAGACGCACGGTCGTGAGACCGGCTTTAGCGAGGGGAACAAGCTATAGCAAGGGAGACTGGCTTCAGCTAGGGAGGCCGGCTCTAGCGAGGGAGGCCGGAGGCAGCAGACGCGCCGTCGTACACTCGGGAAGATCAGTTTCCGTTCCAGAGGGCCTCATCGCTCAGGTATTTATAGCCCGCGTCGGGGAAGAGAGTCACCACCACACCTTGATCCAGTTCTTCCGCTACTCGAACGGCTGCCGCAGCCGCAGCCCCGGCAGAGACTCCCACAAAGTAGCCCTGCTCTCGAGCTAGACGGCGGACCATCTCACGAGCCTGTTTGGTAGAGACTTTTAGAGTTCTGTCGGATATATCCGGATCGAAAATCCCAGGCTTGATGGCGGTTTCTATATGCTTGAGCCCCTCGATGCGATCAGAGGCGCGATCCGGCTGGACGGTGATGATTTCCACCTCGGGGTTATTCTCTCGCAAGGCCCGCGAAACTCCCATGATGGTACCAGATGTACCCAGCCCGGCCACAAAGTGGGTGATTTTACCCTCGGTCTGGGCGATGATTTCAGACCCGGTGGTGTTATAGTGAGCCTGCCAGTTGGCGGGATTATCGTATTGGTTGGCATAATAATATCGGTCGGGATGCTCTTCCGCCATCTGCCGGGCGACTTTGATGGCACCATCGCTACCCTTATCGGCGTCGGTCAAGATCAGTTCGGCGCCCAGAGCGCGCAGGATGGCGACACGTTCCCGGCTGACACTGCTGGACATAACCAGGGTGACGGCAATATCTAAGGCGGCACCAAAGGTAGCATAAGCGATGCCCATATTGCCCGAGGTGGAATCAAGCAGACGCATCCCCGGCAAGAGATGGCCGTCGAATAAAGCCGCTCGAATGATGTTAAAGGCAGGACGATCTTTGACCGATCCGCCCGGATTAAACCACTCTGCCTTGGCACTTATACTCACACACGGGGATATGTGTCTGGCGATCTGATTCAGGGGCAGTAAGGGGGTATTGCCAATTGATTTTATCAGACCCACACCCTCGAGATTTTTGACCTGGGTGCTGGGTGTTACCGTTGATGTTGCGATGGTTTGAACTTGTGTGATCATGATTTCTCCAAATTAGCCGGATTAAAAAGAACGACCAATAGACAACAAAAAAGAGCAGCGGATTCACCGCCTCAAGCACTTGCTTTGATGTGCCTGCGGGGGGGCGCAGCTACCCTTCGTCAGTCTATTGGTCGTAAATGATTCCAGAAATTGTACAAAGACGAGATGGGTAGTGCTACGATCCCCGCCTTATACAGATGCAAATAAAAAACATACGTCACTCCAGATTTTTATGAATAACTTGATGTAAATTATGTACGATTTTGCCGATTTGTCAAGGCTGGTTTTACTGGTGGTGGTATTTAGCAAGGGATGAACACAGGTGACAGTCACCTTCAAAGGTGTCTTGTTACAGAAAACATGCTGGTTAGCGAGATGATTCAGAATGTACATCAATTTTATAGGTGACTGTCACCTCGTATCATCTCAATATTTCGAGGTAGCTCGAGCCAGTCTGGCCGCAGGCCCGCCCTCGCTCTGCGCGCCTTTGGCGATGGCGTGACCGTGCTCGTCGGTGACTCGGTCATGTACCCCCTACGGATACGCTACGCGAAGACCGGTCACAGCTAAATTGTCCCTACTTTTTGAGATGATACATCACCGCACGCAAAAAATTATCACTTACCTTTTTACCACTATCGTTTTGCGATGCACAAATGTTGACGTTGGTTGCAACCCTACAGCATGATATACTAAAGACAGTCAATTTTGGGTATGAAAGAGAAAACAAAAGGCAGCGATGACAACCAACCCCACCTTCAAAACGTATCTGCAAACCCTCAAAAAAACTCTCGCCACGGGAGACGCTACCGAGCACTCGCACCGCGGCGCGTTGGGAACTCTATTGGAAACGCTGGACGAATCGCTCTCGGTCGTTAACGAGCCCAAACGCATCGCCTGCGGCGCGCCCGATTATATTATTTTGCGCGCCCAAACGCCGATTGGCTACATCGAGGCTAAAGACATCGGCGCAGATTTGCATACCGCCGAAGGCTCGGAGCAGTTGGACCGTTACCGCACCTCGCTCAACAACCTGATTTTGAGCGATTATCTGGAGTTTCGTTGGTATGTGGATGGAGAGCTGCGAGAAACGACGCGCTTGGGCAAGCTGGGGCGTGATGGAAAAATCCGCTCAGAAAAAGAGGGCACTGAAAAGGTCGCAAATTTGCTCGAGCGTTTTTTGGCCCAGAGCGGCGCGGTGATCGGCGATCCGGAGGAATTGGCTCGGCGCATGGCCGCCCTGGCGCGCATGCTGCGAGACGTCCTCGAAGAAGCCCTTTTGCAGGAGCAAGACTCAGGGGTACTGCACACCCAATTACAAGCATTCCAGGAAACGCTGATCCCCGATTTGGACGTGGATCAATTCGCCGATATGTATGCCCAAACCATCACCTACGGGCTGTTCGCCGCGCGGGTACGCGTGCCCGCGGGGGAGACTTTCACCCGTCGCAAAGCGGCCTGGAACCTGCCCAAGACCAATCCCTTTTTGCGTAAACTCTTCAACGAAATTGCCGGGCCAGACCTGGATGAACGCATTGCCTGGCTGGTGGACGATCTCGCCGATCTGTTGAGCCGCACCGATATGCCCGCCATTCTGCGCGATTTTGGCGCAGCCACGCGTCAGGAAGACCCAGTAGTGCATTTCTACGAGACATTTTTGAGCGCGTACGATCCCGCCATGCGTCAAGCCCGCGGCGTTTATTACACCCCGGAGCCAGTAGTTTCGTACATTGTGCGCTCGTTGGATCATCTGCTTAAAACTCGCTTTGATAAGCCCGATGGATTAGCCGACCGGGATACCCTGATTCTCGACCCGGCTGTGGGCACAGCCACTTTCCTCTATTTTGTGATTCGACATGTCTACGAATCGCTGGATGAGATGGGCATGGCCGGAATGTGGGATGATTATGCTGAGAATCAGCTTCTGCCGCGTTTGTTTGGCTTCGAGTTGCTCATGGCCCCCTACGCAGTAGCCCACATGAAACTGGGGATTCAACTCCAGGAATTGGGGTTTAAGTTTCAAGGCAATCAACGCCTGGGGGTTTATCTGACCAACACGTTGGGGAAACCCATTTTTCAAGAGGAAGCTGCTCCCTTTGCCCGTTATATCACCGAGGAGGCCAACGCTGCCGCCCAAGTCAAAGAGGACGAGCCAATTATGATCGTGTTGGGCAATCCTCCCTACTCGGTAAGTTCGTCCAACAAGGGTGAGTATATCGAAAAGCTGATGAAACGCTACAAAAAAGCTGTGCGTGACGAACGCAATATCCAGCCCCTTTCGGACGATTACATCAAGTTTTTGCGATTTGCCCACCACCGCATCAACCAAACCGGCCACGGAATGATCGGTATGATTACCAACCACTCCTATCTCTCGGGTCTGATTCACCGCGGCATGCGTGAGGAGCTGCTTAAAGATTTTGACGAGTTGTACCTACTCAACCTGCACGGCAACGCTCTGATGGGCGAGACTGATCCCGACGGCGGCAAAGACGAGAATGTTTTCGATATTCGTCAGGGGGTGGCTATTATTTTGGCGGTTAAGTTACCCTCGGATGAATCGCAATCCCAACCTTCACCTTATCCCCAAACCTCACCCCACCCCCTAACCCCCTCCCCGCAAGCAGGGAGGGGGGACTCGCGCGCTCCAACCGCGATTGCGACCA
>JAYELX010000043.1:0-5700 GCA_034717875.1 Chloroflexota bacterium
TGAAGGTCTCCGACCGAACGGTGCTGCCAGCCAGTGGGTTGCCGCTCGGTCGCGCCTATGGCGGGCCTGTGGCCAGACCATCGCTATCCGTTTTGCTGTTGGAGCTACCACTAACTTAATGACATTGAGTGGTGAGTGGTGGGCGTTTTCACCAATTCTTTGCGCCGTGTAGAAAAGTGTCGCCTAGCATGGCGCGTTTGCCTGCTGGCTGTACTTTTTCGAGTACGAGCATGCCTGCCGATGTGCCGATGGCGGGGAAGCCCTCATGAGTAGTAAACACGCCTACCCCTGGAGTCGTCGCGCTGACAGCGTGCGCCTGGTGGATTTTGAGACGACGTTTTTGCCAAATGATGAATGTTCCCGGCCAGGGGTTGAAGGCGCGCACTTGTTTGACCAGGGTTTCGGCGGGCGTGTTGAAATCCAGTTCGCCGTCGGCACGGCTGAGCATGGGCGCGTAGGTGGATGATGTATTGTCTTGTGGCCGCGGCATTAGCTCCCCGCTGAGGTAGGCTGGCAGGGTCTCGATGAGCAGGTTGGCGCCCAATTGGGCCAGTCTGTCGAATAGGGATCCGGCCGTTTCGTTTGCTGCGATGGGGATGGAGCGTTGGTTGATGATGGGGCCGCTGTCGAGTCCGGCGTCCATTTTCATGATAGTGATTCCACTTTCCCGGTCGCCGTGTAGGATGGCCGCGTTGATGGGGGCTGCGCCGCGCCAACGCGGCAGCAGTGAGGCGTGAACGTTGATGCAGCCATGTTTGGGCAGGTTCAGCACCTCGGGGCGTAGAATTTGTCCGAAAGCGGCAACTACGATCAAGTCTGGGGCTAAGTCGCGCAGTTGTTGGACCGCGTCTGGGTGCGCTAATCGACGCGGTTGCATGATCGGCAAATCGAGTTCTTGGGCCAGAATTTTAACGGGAGGGGATTTTAGTTTTCGCCCTCGGCCAGCGGGTTTGTCGGGTTGGGTGACCACTCCCACGAGGGGGTAATTTTCGGCCAGGGCGCGCAATGTTGGCAGGGCAAAATCGGGTGATCCCATGAAGACGGTTTTTGTATTCATGGGGTGGATTGTAGCATATCTTTTGCGGGGTAGTGGTTACATATCAACTGATGGGACACCAGACGGTATTGTAATAATGAAGGTATAGCTTGAGTACAGCTTCATGAAAGATGTCCAGCTTGGAAAAAGAGAGAGCTTTTAGCACAAAACGAGCAAGCCTTTGTCGCAAGGTGTTATTCCAATCGTGGGGTTTAGTGTTCCGTAAGCATTGCAATCCAAGCAATGAAATTTTTGCTTATTTTTGTAATCTTTGCCGTTCTTGACTATATTAATGCTGCCGCACCATGAAATAGCCCGTCAAAAATGGGTAAATGATCAAGATAGTCGCTTTTTCCTATGGGTGGTAAATTTTGAGCTGTTTTGCTTTCTCTCACTCGCTATCGATTCTGAATAATCAGAATAATAGGAATAATAGGTGGAGTACCGAGCTTTGTTCATATCTACATCGTTTAATACCACACCAATGACATTAGCCCCAACGCGTTGTAATTGTTCCAGAGCCTGTTGGGCCGCGATGATCTTTGTCGTACCAGCTTTGATCACTAAGATGATGCCATCGACAAGTTTACTAAGTACGCTGGCATCGGTAACCGCGTTGAGTGGCGGAGAGTCAAACACGATCACATCAGATTGGTTTTTTACCTCGGTAATGATTTGATGCATCTTGTCAGAGCCTAATAACTCGGCAGGGTTGGGGGGTAGATTTCCTGATGTCATGATCGAAAGTCCCAGAGATTTATTTTTCCTCAGAACGCCATCAAGGCGATCTTCCTTGCTGGTGAATAGATAACTTAATCCCCAACGATTGGGGATTTGCATGTACTGATGTATTCTCGGTCGCCTAAGGTCTGCGTCGATCAGCGAGACTTGCTGCCCGCCCTGGGCCAGGATGATGCTAAGATTTATGGCGATCACGGTCTTGCCATCCTCTGGCGTTGGGCTGGTGATCAGGATCGTACTTAGTGGAAAATCTACGCTGGCAAATTGGATGTTGGTGCGCAGGGACCGAAAATCTTCCGCGGCAGGCGAGCGCGGTTTGATCGTTGCAATAACAGCCTGATTGCCATCAATTTTGCGGATCACCCCAAGGACAGGTAAGTCCAGATAGCGATCGATTTCGTCAGAGCCATGGATGGTATCATCTAACGCTTCCATTAAGAAAATGGCTCCAATAGCCAGCATGGCTCCTACGACACCAGCCAAGGCCGTGTTCATTAAGATACGCGGGCGGACGGGGCTTTCGGGCGGGTCAGCCTCTTCAACTTGAATCACGTTGGAAAGCGTCTCCGCTTCAGTCAGCCGAACTTGCTCATAACTTTGCAGGGTATCGGCATAGGTTTGGCGGTATTGGGTCAACATGGTTTCCAGACGGTTGCGCTCGGATTGATCTTCAGGTGAATCGCCTAATGGGGATAAAGCTGCTTCCGCTGTGTCGATTTGCTCTTGGGTCTTATCGAGTTGATGTTGAAGGCTTTCTTTTGTGCTTGCATAGCGGGCTTCTTGCCGGGCTTGATTCTGTTCGCTGAAGACGGTGCCGATTACATTGGCGATCTCTGCAGCCTGGTAGGGATTGGTGTCTTCGACGTTTATTTCGATAAGTTGGGTATCCCGGATAGGTTGAACGGTGATCATTTCCTTGAGTTCGTCCGCCTCGGTATTTAGATTCAGGCGTGTGATCACTTCTCGTAAGACAGGCTTCTGGGTCAACATATCGGCATAGGTTTGGGTCAGACGTTGGCTGGCCAGAACGGCGGTGTAGTCGGATGCTTTGGTGCCGGGTGCTTCGTTGACCATCAACGTGGAAGAGGCTTGGTAGACGGGTTTCATCTGCCAACTGACTAGATACGCCGTCACCGCGGCCAGAATGGTTGCCAGCGCGATCAGCCAGGTCCAGCGCCAGAACAGAAAAAAGTATCGGCGCAGGTCGTCAGAGAAGGTGGGGAGTTGTGTTTCAACAGTCATTTTTATACTTTTTGGGTATCTTCTCAAAAAATCGGGGAGACGGCCTTCGGCGTGGAGCTTTTTCAATGTTTACGCCATGCTACATGGGTTGATGCCCGATCTGAGCGAATCTAATGCGCTCCTTTGGCGGAAAAGTTCAACTTCTTGCTCTGCACGTATCGGTGACCCCTAACTCATTTTTTCACAAGAACCACCTCAAATTGCTCCGGCATGATAACCTTTCCGTCCCAAATCCAGAAGCCGCTGTTTTGGTCGAACCGCCAGGGATCACCTGCCTCTTGGAGTTGGTAACCATGGGGTGGCTTCATCTGGAGGCTGAGGGGGAGATCATCGAGCCCGGCTTGCTTGTCTACTTTTAGTTTGAAGACCCAATCGTCTTCGTTCGTTTGCACGATCACATCGGGTGGCAAAGCGAATTGCAAGACGACATCCTGGCTTCGATCGGTGGGCAGGACAAACAACCCGGAGACCACCTCGGTATCGTTGATTCCTATCTTTATTGTAGCATGCCCATGCCAATCTTGCCCGTCCAGCAGCCATTCCCCCGGAACCGGCGTCTGGTTGGCGGCGTACAGTTGCGTTCCCGTAGGTTTGTACACCCGCCAGTAATTCCAGTAGCAGCGCCTTTGCAGGTCCCCATAGGCGCCTGTGCCATAGCTGGCTTCGTGCACGCAATTGATCTCTTCTGTAATTGTGTGATCATAGCGGTTGATCAACATGGCCATAGGCTTTTGGGGATTGGATAGGTCGACCATGTAAGTAACCTGACGCTGAATGACGGCGTCGACTTTGTTGAAGCCAACGTTCGAATCAACGACGAGTAGATAATCTCCCTCACTGGGATGGATGCTGTTATCCAGCCCGGCCTCGGCGAGTAAGGCTTGACTCTCATCGTCGTTGAAATAGACCAAGACGTGCCCAGCCTTGATGGCCTGGATCAGCTCGCGGCCGAGACGAAGGATAGTATCCTTGTTGCTCGTGGAGAGCAACGCTTCGAGCAGCGCTGCTCCCAATTGCGGCATGAACTCCTTGCGTTGCTGCCACCATTCCTGACTGATCCCCTCCGAAGGGGGCGCCGACCAGGCTTGCTGGATCAACGCTTCGATGTTGTCGGCCCTGATCGCTTCGGGAAAGGTGTCAACTTCGAGGGGGCCGATAATTTCCATAAGCATCTTGACGGCCTCTTGGTCGAAGGCGATGACCCCATCGCCGGGTTGGCCGGTGGACAGGGCGACAAGCTCCTGGGTCTGACGCGCCGACGTAGGGAAGTCGGGAGACCAATTGGCATCCCGGGACAGCCAAAATTCGGCCAGCATGAATTTCTCCAGCGGCGCGGGCGGAGAGGGGTATCCCTGGGTAAAATCGTCCACACTGTAAGAGTCGTCTATCTCGAAATGGACGATTTGCCCTCCTTCAAGCTCCAATCTCCCGATTCCCGAGATGAAGCCGCCCGTTGGGCGCAGTTCGTCCCGGTTCTGGGCCAGTAAAATGTACGTTCGCCTTCCCTGGCCGGAACCTAGGGTGTTCGGAATCACGACGAGGGCATCGAGAAAATCCTGGGCCTGATCGACCTTGGGGTCCAGCGATGTGATTACATCTGCTATCTCTCCCGGGAGCAGGGTGGGGTCAAGGCGCTCACGAGCAAGGGCTGCTTTCTTCATCCGCTCGGAAGCTTGGCTCAGCGCGTCTTGATCCTCGAGCAGGACAACGTTGACCTGCCGGATCAGTTCTCCCGTAGACGTATCTGTCGAGAAGATGTCGATCAGGGCATACACACTGGGTAGGGCCCTGCTTCCTGCCTGGGCCAGGTTTTTGGTATAGTTGAGCAACGGATTGATCTGCCCCGCGTAGGGGCCAACACCGGGCAACTTGGCAGCGAGACCGATGCCTGGTGCAAGGGGCCGGGTCAACCAGTACAGACTAGTGGAATAGCGTTCCACCTTTGGCAGCGGCGCGGCGACCGCTTCCAGGTCTTGCTCCAGGGCAGGCAGCTTTTCGATGATATCGCTGGGATCTGTCCAGGATGAGAGGGTCGAGAAGGCGTTGGTCTTGAATTGGTCGAGATGCTCGTATAAACGAATGGTACAATAGGTAAGAGCATAAGCCCAGATGATGCTGACGATCAACAGGACCATCACGATGTATTCGAGCGGTTTCATTCGAGATTTAGGTTTCACAGACAAGCTGATTTGCCTTTTATAGGATCACGGGTCATTTGTTCCGCTGAAAGAAGGAGGAAGCAATCATGAAGAAACAGGTTCGGCTTTTATTATATGTCATTTTCTTCACGGGTATCTTAATGTTGGCCTTGGGTTTTCACTCGATTGAGAACGCCTGGGCCGGGCCTGATCATCAAACTGTGCCTACGGCGACGCTCGATTTGACCGAAGCGGTATCGGACTTGGCTCTTTACGTCACCGCCACACCTGCGGCCGCTGAAGATGGGGCCGTGAGGGCTCGCCTCGGCTTGATCGTTGCCATTGTGGCTGGCGGGCTTCTGCTTCTGGCAGGTGGTACTGTTGCTGGCTTATATTGGTTTGGCGCCTTTCGAGAACGAGGCGAAGAGAATGAGAATTAAGGTGCTGATCGGCATCTGTTTTTGTTTAGAGGAAAAATGTACCTACTCAATATGTTAGTGGAGTAGCCGGGGTTTCAATACCCCGTGGGCACGAAATATAGTC